>JACRCE010000103.1 GCA_016213015.1 Deltaproteobacteria bacterium
AGCACCACTTTGGATTATGAAAGCGTGTTCCTTGGCAAATTCCTTCGTGCAACAAAGTGGTGCTGGGTTGATTTCCTTGAAGACGAGATTCTACGCTGCGCGAGAATGACGGGTCGGCGAATTAATCAGAGCTTCCTTAAAGAAATTAAAGAGGCATACAAGTGGTTAAAGGCGAAACTGTAAAAATCATAAAGAGATTTGTCAAGGCGCTGAAGGCGCAAGGCATATCCGTTGAGCGGGTTATTCTTTACGGGTCATACGCCAAAGGCAATGCGCGTCCGGATAGCGATATTGACGCGGCGATAGTATCAAAAGACTTCGGCGTTGACAGGGTCGAGGAGGGCATGACGCTCTTTAAGATTGCCGGCAAGGTAGACAGCCGGCTTGAGCCGGTTCCGATTTCCATAAAGGCATTTGAAAACGACACATGGGTGCCATTGATCTATGAGGTGCGAGAAAAAGGCATCGAGCTGACAACGGCGTAGTCAGGTGAATTGGTCGAATCGTCATTAACGGGAGGATGGCATGTACGATCTCATCATCATAGGCGCCGGGCCGGGCGGCCTGACGGCCGGGATATACGCGGCCCGCTCGCGCTGTAAGGCGCTCCTTATCGAGAAGGAGATGGTCGGCGGCCAGATAGCGGTAAGCGACGTTATCGAGAACTACCCCGGCTTTCCTTCCATAAGCGGGGCAGGGCTAATGGAGCAGTTTGAAGCCCACGCGAGGGGAGCGGGACTGGAGATGAGATTCTCAGAGGCGCAGGACATAACGCTTGACGGAAACGTCAAGGTGATAAAGACGCCTGAGGGCGCTCTTCGCGCAAAGGCCGTCATCGTCTCGACCGGCGCAAAACCGAAAAGGCTCGGCGTGCCGGGGGAAAAGGAGTACACCGGCAAGGGCGTTTCATACTGCGCCACCTGCGATGGCCCGTTCTTCAGGGGCAGGAGCGTTATGGTGGTGGGCGGAGGAGACACGGCCATAAAAGAGGCGGTCTATCTCGCCAAGCTCGCCTCCAAGGTCTATGTCGTGCACAGGCGGGATAAGTTCCGCGCCGAAAAGATACATGAGGAAAAGGCAAAGGCCGCGGGCAATATCGAGTTCCTTACGAGCCGCGTGCTCAAGGAGATAAAGGCCACGGACGGCCTCGTGTCAAGCGCGATCGTCGAGGATTTGAAGACCTCGGCAATAAAGGACGTTGCCGTCGAAGGCGTGTTCGTATTCGTAGGTATCAATCCGACTACGGACTTCGTTGACGTTGACAAGGACGAGGCAGGGTTCATAAAAACCAACCATGAGATGCAAACGAGCGTCCCCGGCATATATGCCGTCGGCGACTGCCGCGTAACGCCTCTAAGACAGGTGTCCACCGCCGTCGGAGACGGGGCCTTTGCCGCTCATGCGGCAGGCGAGTACATTGAAAACTTCAAGCCTTGACAATACGGCCTTTGCCCTGACCGGACGGCGCGTCATCGTATCGCTCGGCGGCAACGCCATATTAAGACGCGGCGACAAGGGGCTGATCGAGGAGCAAAGCGATAACGCGAGCCGGGCATGCGCCTTCATAGCCTCTCTGGTTGACAACGCCGCAGGCGTCATCGTAACGCACGGCAACGGTCCGGTCGTGGGCAATATCGTCTTGAGAAACGAATGCGCCAGAGAGACCGTTGCGCCCATGCCGTTGTACATCTGCGACGCGGACTCCGAGGGCGGGGTCGGCTTCATGATCCAACAGGCGATATACAACCGCCTTCGGATAATCCGCAAAGCAAAGGAAGTCGTGGCCGTGATTACTCAGGTCGTGGTTGACGCTCAAGACCCTGCCTTTGGCGCGCCGACAAAGCCGATAGGCCCCTATTACTCCGAGGCCGAGGCCGCGGAGATTGAAAGGACGCGGGGCTGGGCAATGGCAAAGGACGCTGTAAGCGGGGTAAGGCGCGTTGTGCCGTCTCCGCGCCCCAAAAGGGTGGTGGAGGCAAGCGTAATAAGACGGCTTGCGGACTCAGGCGTTATCGTTATTGCCGTGGGCGGCGGGGGCGTACCCGTAGTTGAGCTTGTGGACGGCACGCTAAAGGGCGTTGACGCGGTGATTGATAAAGACCTTGCCACGAGTCTGCTGGCCAAGGAGACCGGCGCGGAGTTGTTCATAAACCTTACTCAGGTTGACATGGTATACAAAGGCTTCGGAAAGCAGGGGCAGGAGCCGCTGCCCCTGCTTGACGTAAAAACCGCGCGTGGTTTGCTTGACGCCGGAGAGTTTCCAGCGGGCAGCATGGGGCCTAAGATTCAAGCCGCGATAGAGTTTCTTGAGGCCGGGGGTAAAGAGGTTTTAATAACCTCGCCTGAGCGCATCAAAGAGGCGCTTGAAGGCAAGGCCGGAACGAGGATTACGGCATGAAGCGGCTGCAAGACAAATATCCGAACAATTACCGGCTAACGAGAGAAACGCCATGGAGGTAATCGCGGTCGTGTTGATAATACTGATTGTCATTGCCGTGCTGGCGCTCATTAATATTTACTTCAGCTACAGGGCCGGCGGAAGACCGGCTCAGTTGGGTAGAATTGAGACATCGCTTGAAATTATTGCCAATGCCCTGCCGAAACTGGAAAATGCCTCCAAAGACGAGTTTGCGCGCAACAGAGAAGAGGCCAATCGTAACTCCAAGGATGCGCGGGAAGAGATGCAAAGTTCCTTCACCTCTCACGGAGAGGCCGTTGAAAAGAGATTGGAAAATCTCACGGCAACACTCGGCGTAAAGCTCGATTCATTCCAAGATCGCATGGACAAAGGCGACAAGGACAACCGCGCCGAGCTTGCCGCAAGTCTAAAATCATTCGAGAATCAGCTCAAGACAAGCGTGGCGGACTTCAACGCGGTGCAAAAACAAAAACTCGACGAGCTTGTGGGCAAACAGGACGGCCTCCTGCAAACCACGGAGCGCAGGCTTGAGACCATGCGCAACGTTATCGAAACAAGGCTGAAATCCATTCAGGATGATAACGGCGAAAAGCTCGAACGCATGAGGCAAACCGTTGACGAAAAACTGCATAAGACCCTTGAGGAGAGACTCGGCCAGTCCTTTCAAGTTGTCAGCGCCAGTCTGGAGCAGGTTCAAAGAGGCCTGGGCGAGATGCAAACGCTGGCAAGCGGGGTCGGAGACCTCAAGAAGGTGCTTGCCAACGTGAAGACGCGCGGTACGCTCGGGGAGTTCCAACTGGAGATGATCTTAGAGCAGTTTCTGTCGCCGGCTCAATATCTGAAAAACGTTGCGACAAGGCCCGGCAGCAGGGAGAATGTCGAGTTTGCAATCAAACTCCCGTCCAAAGACGCGGAAAACGAAACGATATTGCTTCCCATGGACTCCAAGTTTCCGCAGGATAAATATCAGGCGCTTCTCGACGCATACGACAAGGCCGATCATGAACTTATCGACGCCGCCATAAAAGAACTCGACCGAACCATCAAGTCGTGCGCCAAGGAGATACGCGACAAGTACGTCAATCCGCCGCTGACCACGGATTTCGCCATCATGTTTTTGCCGTTTGAAGGGTTGTATGCGGAGGTGGTGAAGCGGCCTGAACTTTATGCAGCGTTGCAACGGGAGTTTAAGGTCAACGTCGCCGGGCCGTCAACCGTTGCGGCCTTCATCAACAGCCTTCAGATGGGCTTCAGGACGCTTGCCATCCAAAAAAGGTCGAGCGAGGTATGGGGCATATTGGGCGCCGTAAAAACCGAGTTCGGCAAATTCGGGGAGATGCTCGACAGTGTGCACAAGAATATCGAGACGGCAAGCAGGAAGATAAGCGAGGTGAAAGGGAAGTCAAGCACCATCGCGGGCAAATTGAAGAAGGTGGAGGCGCTCCCGCAGCATGAAGCCGGCGATTATCCGGCGGACGCCTCAACGGTCGAAACCGAAGGCGAAACCGTGAACCAAAAAGAGTCTGAAAAGCTATGATGATATGCGCTTGAGGCCCGTGAAAACATAAAGGAAAACTCAAATGACAAACACAATCATAATCATAGTAGTCGTTGCCGCGCTTGCCGGGTTACTCCCAGCGTTCATCGCGCAGTTGAAGGGAAAGAGCTTTGTCAGGTGGTGGGTCTACGGGGTATTCCTGTTCCCCGTCGCGCTCGTGCACGCGCTGTCCATCGGGATGGGCGCGATACTGCAGACGAAGAGATGCGGATACTGCCGGTCAATGGTGCGTATGGACGCCCCGCACTGCCCGAGATGCGGCTACGAGTTCATAGACTGGTCGTAGGAGGGGGCATTAACTCTTCGGTGTGTCCACGAAACCGTGGGAAGGGCAGGAGGGGTTAATAATTTGCTACCAATGAACACAATCAATAAGAAGAGCGCCGCAATGGAAGATATGAAAATAAATGTAAAGCTTAAGATTTCAGCATTATGGATAGCTATGCTGTTTGTATTTGCATATGTGGATATTTTTGCATTTTATAGACCCGAAGTTATTGAGGGAATAATGGCGGGGAAAGTAGCAACTTTTCAGATTGATCAAGTATTCTTGTTCTTAACTACGTTATACATATTAATTCCGACTATTATGATTTTTCTGTCTCTGGTATTGAAGCCCACAGTAAATCGTTGGACTAACATCATAGTAGGCATATTTTATTTTGTGAGTATTTTACTTAGCCTTATAGGAGAAATATGGGCTTTCTATATATTTGGCAGTATTGTAGAAAGTTTACTATTATCGTTGATTGTTTGGTACGCGTGGAAGTGGCCTAAACAGGAGTAGCATAGAGGGTCAGGTCTACTTTATTGCCATCTTCATAATTATGTAATGTCAAGAAAGTAGACCTGACCCCTTTACTCCTCCGTTAAGCCGTCCGGCGTTCATCGTCCTTGTCCTTCCTTTCTATCCCGCCTCCACAACCATCCCGTCGTATGCAAGCTCCACGCCTTGCGGCAATCCTGCGTTGTCCGTCTCATAGTCCACGTTATGCCCAAGGTGCGTAAACACGGTGCGTCTTGCCGCTATCTTCCGAGCGGCCTCTATGGCCTCGCCAATGGAAAAATGCGTGGGATGCGGTTTGTGTCTCAATGCGCCGAGTATTAGCAGATCGAGCTTCTTTAGAGCGGCCATTGACTCCTCCGGGATGGACGAGCAGTCCGTCAGATAGGCAACTGAGCCGATGCGATAGCCGAGGATGGTTTCCTTCCCATGAAGTATGTTTATCGGCTGGACTTCAATCCCGGACAGCTTGAACCTCCCCTTTACAACGCGCATGGAAAGCCTGGGCTTCCAACCGTCGTTCGGGTCTTGTGTGAATATGTATTTGAACATGGAGCGTATGCGGGAGATGGCTGCCTTGTTGCCGTAGCACGGGATGACCGTCCCTTGCGCCATGTTGAATGCGCGGAGGTCGTCAATGCCATGGACGTGGTCCGCGTGATGGTGCGTGAAAAGCACGCCGTCGAGGCGCTCAAGGCCATGCCTCAGCGCCTGTGTCCTTAAATCAGTGGAGGTGTCGATAAGGATGGATAATCCGTTAATTTCGACAAGAAGGGATGAGCGCGTACGTTTGTTGCGCGGATGAGGAGAGGCGCAAACAACGCATTTGCAGCCTATGATGGGCACTCCGGTGGACGTGCCGCAGCCAAGTACCGTGAGTTTCATGCCGCTAAGCGCTTACCTTTTTTGGAAAAAAGGCAAGCCCAAAAAACTTTAATAGGGAATAGACACCAAGGCTGATGGAAACTCATGTTGCCCGTGCGGCTTGTCCCCCTGCGCAATTACTTCTTGAATTCGCCGACCACCTTCAACTCGTCGAAGACCTCTTCATCATGCGGCGCGTCGGCCAGAAACTCGGTAAGATCGCATCCGGCAAAGTGCTCGAAGTGCATCCCGTTTATGAACAACGGGTTTGACGTGGCGTCATAGACCTTGCCGTTGTATGCGAAGTATATCGGGTTGGCCGGGTTTGAGCCGTCGTACTTTTTCAGTTCGTTCTCGTCGAATATCTTCACTAGCGAATCCCCTCACCCTGCCCTTTCCCCCTTGGGGAGAGGGAAACAAATGTGAAAAACCCTTAAAACTCAGATAATATAGAACGGCGCAGGCATGAAAGTCAATACAAATACGGCTGTCGAGATGGCCGTAATCACGCGCCTTTTGGCGTCCATCGGGACGCTTTGGTCTTCTATCGGCGGGTGTCCAAGCCCTATGATTGAGATGAGCGCGGCCCAGACGAACCAGCCGCTCCAGTAAACCGCTCCAAGCGCGATGAGCGTTGCCGCCATCACTATTGAAAACCACCTATGCCTTGTCCCGATGACGGCGTAGACGATGTGCCCGCCGTCCAACTGGCCGAGCGGCAAAAGGTTCATGGCCGTTACGAACAAGCCTATCCAACCAGCAAACGCGACCGGGTGAAGAAATATCTCCACCCCTTCGGGCGTTACCCCAAGCGTCAGATAACTCAAAAACCTGAATATCAAGGACGAGCCGAGTCCGAGCGTCTGTCCCGTCGGCATATAAGGCGCGACCGTCGAGAGCGACAGGCCATAGCCGGTTACGAAGATTGCCACGACGAATCCGGCCAGCGGGCCGGCGGCCCCTATGTCAACGAGCGCGTTCTTCGTGGTTATGGCCGAACGAATGCGTATCACGGCCCCGAAGGTGCCTATCATGGGCGGTATGGGCGGCCCGGGTATGAACAGCGGCAGCGTGGTCTGAACCCCGTGCCTTCTTGAGGCGACGTAGTGCCCAAGCTCATGCGTGCCGAGTATGGCAAGGAGCGCGGCTGAAAACGGTATGCCCTGAGTCATGCTTCCCGGGTTGGAGAAAATGTCAGCGCCTTGATACAACGCGCCGGCCGTAACGGTCGTCAGTATGGTGGCAACGAGCAGCAGGGCAGGCCAGAGGATGAGTTTAACCCGACCTTGCCTTTGGCCGTCGTGATGAACTGCGTAGCCCTCATTCATGCCGTGATTCCTGATATATTTCCATCGCAACCAACGCGACGCTTATTATCAAAGGCCCGGCGATTATGCCGATAATGCCGAAGGCGCTTACCGCGCCGAGGATGCCGAAGAAGAGAAACAGCGGATGCATGTTTGTCTTATTGCCGACTATTATCGGTCTTAAAAGGTTGTCCACAAGACTTATCACCAGAGTCCCCCATACAATGAGCGCTATGCCCTTGACATACGCGCCGGTTATCAGCAGATATACGGCCGCCGGCGCCCAGACAAGGGCGCAGCCTATTCCGGGAAGGAATGAGAGTATCAGCATGACGATGCCCCAGAGCACGG
The DNA here is from genome assembly GCA_016213015.1 of Deltaproteobacteria bacterium. GTDB lineage: Bacteria > Desulfobacterota > GWC2-55-46 > GWC2-55-46 > GWC2-55-46 > JACRCE01. Next base: position 7,284 of record JACRCE010000103.1, read on the forward strand.
GCGCGGTCAGGCCAAGCGCCCAAAACGCCCCTCCTCCGAGGGCCCCCTGCAGCGCGCCGACAAGCACCCCGCCGTGGACGCTCGCCGAGATAGCCGCGCTTGAGCGCTTGATTATCTTTGCCTGATTGACGGCCGAGAGCGGCAGGATGCGCTTTACGGCCTCAAGGAGCCTCTCCCCGTCTTTGAACAGATAAAACATGGTAAAAAAGGCAAGCGCCACGTTAACGACGAACTCAAGAGAGCCTTTTATGAAGCCGGTTACGCCGCTTGCGGCGAATGACGCAAACTCCTTTATGCCGCTTGCAAAGATGTTTTGAAGGTCCTTCGGCTCAACGCCCGTGTACCGGGTTATAAGCTGCATGAGATACGACGGCGCGAAGGCCGGGTTGTCATGCACGCGGTTCGATATGTCCTTTATGTACTCGTCGGCCCATTGATATAAGTGAAACAACTCGGATGCGGCGGCGCTTGCCATGATAGCGACCGGCACGATGAGAAAGAGCGCTATCGTGGCGCATGCAACGACTGAAGCCAAGGACGCCCCGTATCTTCCCGTGAAGATGCGTCTTTTAAGCCACTGGTAGTAAGGATGGAAAACAATCGCAAACACGCAGGCCCAGAACACGGGAACGAAGAAGGGCGCGGCAACGAGGTACACAAGGTACCCGGCAAGCAGCGCCAGAAGGAATGTAATGAGGTTCTCGGATTTCATTAAGTATCAGGTCAGCGCGAGTATTAAAGGTTGGATTACTCGGAATTTACCATCGTGAAAACAATGGCAAGCCAAACCCGCGGAGTATCCGCCGATATATTATAACCACACAACGATGGTTATGCAAGAGACGGTTCAGGGTTGCGAGGCGGTTCAAAGTTGAAAGACGGTTCAGGGATAATCCTGAACCGTCTTTAACCGTCCTTGTAACCATGAACCGTCTTTGCCCCTGAACCGTGAACCATCCTTTAGCCGGCCCCGCCCTGACCAAGACCGCCCTCCTGCTTCATCGCCTGACAGACCTGAGAGCATCGCGTACAGTAGTGCGTATGCGACAGATCGTACTCCTTGTAAACCGGGCAGGTCGCGCAAACGCAATCCTTCTCCCACTGTATGGTCTTGCTTGTGCCTATGAGCGGGTAACAGTACCCTGTCGGAGCGTCGCCCTTGACGTAGGTGGGACACGTCGCACACTTGCATTTCTTCAGCACGTACTCCTGCCGCTTTCCGTACTCCTCCTTGTTCATCGTCTCTATGCCGAATGCGTCAATCCTGTCATACTTTCCCATAACATCCTCCTTTCCAAATCATGCAGCAGCATCCACATACATCTACATCATATCGTGCAAGCCGTGAGGCGCACATCAAGCGGCCTCTATGCAACCGGCAATCAGATGCTTACTTCATCTCTCCGCTTACCCAGTGGTACGGGTATCCCCTCCCCTCGCAGTCAGCCTGACCTACCCCTGCGATCACAGCACTACCCGACTGGCAGTAACCGCCGATACCGGCATCCGGCCTCGGTCTCGGTTCCTTACGACAACCGGTGATGATAAACATGACGAACACCGCGCCTATCAAAAGCACGGTTTGGATCAACTTGATCATACGGCTTCCTCCTTTCCTGAAAAAAGTTGTCTCGCGCAACGAGTCATGTCGTCTGTGTCAACTATAGCCCATAATGGTCGGCTGTCAAGCCGATGATTATAAAATAAAAACGGGCAGACCGGAAAAGTAACTCCGGCCGGCCCGTACTGTTTTTTTGCCGCCTCAAACCCTAAGACAATCTATCCGTGAAGTAGTGAATAGATGCTGTATCCGGCGATGATCAACCCGGCCACGAGATTAACCGGCCTGCTCGACTCCGACGCCTGCGGCATGAGAAGCGCGTCTATCCTGAAAGGCTCGGTGAATTTAGTCCTTACAAAAAAGATCACTATCAGCAAAATACCGTAGGCCACGCCCAATAATGAAGTGAACAGATTCAGATTTTTCATCGGGCATCTCCATGTCGAACATCTTTGTTCATTCAATCCGCGCTCACGCGGGCTGATAGGTTAGGCGAAACGCTTTAGACCAAGCCGCCCGCAAAACACAACCGCGCCGCGAACCCCGCGGTATACCGTATAAAAAAGAGGGAAGGCAATGCCTTCCCTCTTTTTTTGCATCCACGCAAACAGACGGGTTAACCATCTTGAAACATCCGAACCCCTCCCGCCTCCCGCCCTTCCTTACCAAGGAGGGGCAGGGGGAGTTTGAAAAAAAGAGGAGGTGAACAGGAGCTGTCCATCACCGCATTGCCCTACGCTCCGAACAGGCGGTAATCAACCGATTACGAAGCATATTATGCGTGCAGATCGATCTGCTTCATCTTTTCCTTCTCGCTATCCGAGAGCTTATCCCACCATGTGCCGCCGGAGTTGCCGAAGTCAAACCGCTCGCCGCTCTTGCGGGTGTAGTAGTACCAGTTCAGGATGAAGGAATAGGCATAGAATACCGCGGCGCCTATGAAGAACGGGATGGCGGAGCCGGTCTTCTCTATGGCCAAGCCTATGAAAAAGGCGAAGATAAACGGCCCGAAAGCCGCCCACGCGCCCGTCCAACCGAGCATCTGCGCTCCCTTTGCGGGCGAATACGCAAAGATTATCGGATACTGACGGAAGGTCGCGGCGTTGTTAGTGCCCGTCATGAAGAACATAAAGAGCATTATGAAGAAGAACCCCTGAAACTGGTTAACACCGGTAGGCGTAAGGTATCCTCCGAATATAAGAACCAGACAAGCGAGTATCTGCCCTAATGTCGTCCAGAACATGCCTATGCTTCCGCCCACCTTGTCGAATATGGGGCCTGTGACGGCACGGATGAGACCGCCGATGAGCGGACCGTAGAAGGCGTACGCCAACGGGTCCGGCGCGCCGTCAAAGTTGCCGTAGATGACCTTTATCATCAATGGGAACGCGGCCGCATAGCCGGAGAACGAACCGAATGACGTGATATAGGTTATCGTGCAATTCCACGAATGAACGAGCGCCCTGTTCTTCATGCTCAGGATTTCAAACTGCCCTTTGAAACCACGCGCCTTGACGGTAACGCTTCTGAGGAATATCACGCAAAGGATGAAGGCCAGTATGAGGAACGGGATATACCAGAAGGCCGCGTTCTGCACCCATATAGCCTTTTTAACCACCTTCTTGACCACTACGTCCGTAACTGCGCCTGCGGCATTTTTCTGAACGGGTGAAAATGGCGCGGGCCCGCCCACCAATATGCCCTCTGTCTTATTTACTTCTATTATCTTGCCTGAGGCGTCCTTCACAACGTCCGCCTATATGGCCTTGACCGTATCGGTGTCTTGGACGGCTACGTCCTTGACCACGCCGGCGTCCTTCGTAATCACTAAGGCGGCGGCCAACTCCGGCTTATTGACCACTATGTCCGTAACCACGCAGTTTGCGCCTTTTTTAGAACAATCAACGCCGACTGCGGTTGGGTCGGCGGCGACCTTGGTAAGCGTCAGCGCGCCCTTGATTATGTCGCCCTTTGTGAATATCTGCGGCCCGGCGGCAACCGCGCCAAGCATCGCGGCGCCGATGATCCACGGCGTTACGAACTGGACAACGGACACCCCGAAGTTGCCGATGCCCGCCTGAATGCCCATTGAGATACCCTGAAGCCTTTTAGGAAAAAAGATGGACGTGGAAGGCATGTACGAGGAGAAGTCTCCGCCGCCCATGCCGGTGAGAAAGCCTATGATCATGAACGTGCCCCACGTCGTGCTCGTGTCCTGCACCGCGTAACCCAACCATACCATTGGTATCAGCTTTATGATGGTCGCTATGCTTATGACCGGCCTTGTGCCGAGGACCGGTATAAAGAACGCATGGATAAGCCTCAATGTGCCGGACGCGAGCCCGGGTACGGCCGCAAGCCAGAAGAGCTCCCCCGTGGTGAACTTAAAGCCGATGTTGGGCAGCCTCACGACCACCGCGCTCATAACAAACCACGTGGCGAATGAAAAGAGCAGCGAGAACGTTGTGATGCCGCATGTGCGCCAAGCAATAGCGCCGCCTGTCTCTTTCCAAAACTGCGGGTCTTCAGGCTCCCATCTTGGTAACCTTGCCATTATAACACTCCTTTCAATGTGCGTATTCGCATCTATTTTATGGCCTGTAGATTGAATCCTGCTGCATGAAACGCCGACATATAGTTATTAACATTTTAGGATTGCAGACAAAACGCCTTCACTCTCATGCTTATGCCGGTTTTCAGCCTTTACCCCGCCTGTGCATCCATCATAAAAAAGCCAAGCACATTGAAGACGGCTTAATAATTTGGCGGCGGGCATTTCGCCCGCCGCCAAACCGGAGACTACTTGTACTGTATGACGTTGGCCGTGCGCGGATCCCTCTTGTACCACCTGACGACCTGATACGGCCTCCAGAGGTACTTGTAAGGATTGACGACCACAAAGTGCGCCAGCCTCGAAAACGGTATCAGACCGATGAATATCATCGCGTTGAAGATATGCACCTTGGTTACGAGCGGCAGGTTGGCGACGTAGTCAACCTGCGGGTTGAGCTTGAATATAGACCACATCCAGGGCACGGCGGACGCGGCGTACCAGTTGGATCCCCACCTGTAAACGATGGCGTTTCCAAGACCGGTAACGACCTGAATGAGGAGCACGATAAGGATCAGCACGTCCCATCCGCTCGTAAGCGCCTTTACCCTCGCGTTGGTAAGCCTTCTGTATATAAGCGCAAGAAGACCGAACAAGGCAAGGAAGCCGAAGGCAAGGCCCGTAAGCTCAAGTATATAGAGCCTTACAGGCACGCCGTTCCACGCAAGCACCGCGCTCGGCACGAAAAACCCGATGATGTGGCCGACAAGTATGGTGATTATGCCGTAATGCCACGGAAACGACCCGAAGAACAGGGTCTTGTTCTCAAGGAACTGCGAGGACTGCGACGACCAGCTGTATCTGCTCGTCGTGAACCTCCAGATCATCCCGACTATCGCGATAGTCAGGAGTATGTATGGCATCGCGCCAAAGAACATCTGATTCATTATTTCGCCTCCTTGACATCTTTTTCCAGAATCCTATAGATCGCGCCTATGAGGTGTCTATAGAGATTCTTAACGTTTTTTTCGAAGTTCTTGTTAAGCTTCTCCATCGCCAGTATCACGAAGCTCTGTCTGAAGTCCTTCATAAGCGTCGCGTCCTTCTCCCTCAGGAAGTCGAGGAAGAGAAGCAACACCGGAAGGTGATCAGGCAGTTCGCCCTTCGCTATCTGGTCGAACGGGAACCCCTGCTCCCTATACATCGTCTTGACCGTGGCCAGGTTATTCGCCCTCTTGAAGCCGTCGAACAGATGATAGCCCATGTCGAGCGAATAATCGGCTGAAAGCTCGAAGGTATAGGAGTATACCCCTTGAACGTCGTCAAGGGGCATCTCCTCAAGGTCCTTCTGGAAGCGGCCAAGCTCAACGCCCACCTCGGGAGGATATTCAACGCCGCTTGAGGCCAGAGCCTTGAAGCACTCGTCGGTCCTCGACTTTATATCCTCCCGCGGGTACGATAGAAGCCCCGCCAGGTGCGCGTACAAAGCCTTTTCCATGACCATACCCATTCCGCCTACCAAGTCCTTCTCGGGAACTCGGCGTTCTTTGCTCCGAAGCCGACCGTGCCCCTCTTCTCATACATGGTTCTCGGATCAACGGCGGTCTGGTGCTCGCGGTGCGTCTCAGGTATAACGAACCTCTCCTGGAACGTCCCGAGGGAGACCAGCCTGTAGATGTCCGTGCAGTCCTGCGCGGTAAGGCCCACGCTTGACAGCGCGTTCTTCACTGCGCTGTCTCCAACGTCGCCCACCCTTTGCTGGCGGATGAACATCCTGACGGCCATCTGCTTTTTCAGGGACTCGAGCACAAGCTGCTCGTTGCCCGCCGAGAGCATGTTCGCAAGGAACCTGACCGGAACCCTCATCTTGTCGATCGAGTTGAAGAACTCGCTTGACTCCGGATCGAACATCCCGCCGCTTTCCGCCTTGGCGTTATGCAGTATCGGAGAAAGAGGCGGCAGATAGAAGTTCATCGGAACGGTCCTGAACTCAGGATGGTTCGGGAGCGCTATCCTCCACTTCTTGAAGAGGTTATAAGCCGGAGACTCCTGAGCGGCCTTTATCCAGTTGTCGTCCATGCCCTGCTTTCTGGCCTCCTCGATGACGCGCGGGTCGAACGGGTCGAGAATTATGTCCCTCATGGCCTCGACGATCCTCTCGTCCGGGCTCTTCGCCACGTCCTCTATCCTGTCTGCGTCATAGAAGAGCGCGCCTACGAAGCGTATCCTGCCGGTGCAGGCATGGGCGCAGGCGTTCGCCTGACCCGTCTCTGTCCTCGGATAGCAGAATATGCACTTCTCCGACTTGCCGTTCGCCCAGTTGTAGTAGGGCTTCTTGTACGGACATGCGCTTACGCAGAATCTCCACGCCCTGCAGGTGTCCTGATCGATAAGGACTATGCCGTCCTCGCCCCTCTTGTATATCGCGCCTGACGGGCAGGACGCTACGCATGCGGGGTTGAGGCAATGGTTGCATATCCTGGGGAGATAGAAGAAGAAGAGCTTATGAAACTTGGTGAGCATCTCCTTCTGGCTCTCTGACAGGCCCTTGAGGTTAGGGTCGTTGGACGCGTACAGCGGAGAGCCGCCCATGTCATCGTCCCAGTTCGGCCCAAGGACAATCTTCTCCATGAACTCGCCGGTGATAAGGGACTTCGGCCTTGCAACCGGCTGATCGTCCCCTGCCGGGGCGTTGAAGAGGTTCTGATAGTCGAAGGTGAACGGCTCATAGTAGTCGTCTATCGTCGGCAGATTGGGCTGGAAGAAAATGTTGGCCAGCGTCCGTATCTTGCCGGGCCCCTTGAGGAGCTTGAGCCTCAAGGAACCGCCGGAGACCTCCCATCCGCCGCGATACCTCTCCTGATCCTCCCATGTAAGAGGATACCCCGCGCCGGGCTTGGTCTCTACGTTATTCCACCACATGTACTCGGCGCCTCTGCGCGTTGTCCAGACGTTCTTGCAGGACACGCTGCAGGTATGGCAGCCGATGCACTTGTCCATATGAAAGCTCATTGAAAGTTGCGCTCTTAAGTCCATTACCACTTCACCTCCTGGTTTCTCATTTTTCTAACCAGCACCGTTGTGTCCCTGATGATCGGTATCGGTCCCCAGCCGTTGAAGGCGTAAGAGAACTGGCCGTATCCGCCGGTCATCAAAGTCGGCTTCAGACGCTGTCTCGTAACGCTGTTGTGGAAGCCGCCGCGGATCTTGTTCCTCTGCTCCGCCTTCGGGATGTTGATCGTCCTCTCCTGCGAGTGGTAGGCAAAGGCCGTTCCCGTCGGAATCCTGGCGCTTACGACGGCGCGGCATACGTACACGCCGTTGTCGTTTTACACCTCGATCCAGTCGTTGTCCTTGATGCCGAGGCTCTCCGCGTCCGTGTGGTTCAGCCAGGTGTAGTTCACTCCGCGCGAAAGCGTGAGCATCCTCAGGTTG
>JACRCE010000104.1 GCA_016213015.1 Deltaproteobacteria bacterium
CATTCTCGCGCAGCGTAGAATCTCGTCTTCAAGGAAATCAACAACTTAGAGATTGCTTCGCCCAGCACCACTTTCGATTACGAAAGCATGTTGCTTAACAAATTTCCTCCTGCAATAAAATGGTGCTGGGCTCGCAATGACAGTTTTCCGTCATTCACGCTTCGCGAAGCAATCTCGTTTAAGCCGTCATTGCGAGGCGAAGCCGAAGCAATCTCGTTTCTTGGCAGGTCGGCGAATAATGTCATTGCCGCGCCCAGCACCACTTTCGATTACGAAAGCATGTTGCTTAACAAATTTCCTCCTGCAATAAAGTGGTGCTGGGCTCGCAATGACAGAATTAAGTATAACGGATGCGGTAGTCCGAATATGCGCGAACTATAAAGAGTGTGATAACGGCTTGCCGCAAGATAATTCAAAAAAACGGTTAATGCTCGATTAAAACAATTTTAATTTTCCTTGACAAGAGCTGCAAAAGCTGTTATCTTGAGTTCATGCAAAGAGATTTAGAAGAAAGGCACGGGGCCTTTCGCGGGGCGATGACGCCCTAAAAGACCTGTTTAGCATCTTGGCTACAGGTATGGGTAGTGGGGCAAAGTCTGCCTGCAGGGCTTCAGAGAATTAAAAAAAGACGGAGAGAGAAAAAAGGAGGGGACTATGAGAATGAGACGACTAATAGTTGCGGCAGTATTCTCCCTCGGGCTCGGCCTGTTTGCGACGTCGCAAGACGCGCAAGCGGTGCACAAGAACTATGACAATACGCTTACGTGCGGCAACTGCCACACTATGCATAACAGTCAGGGTTCAACGGCCACAGGAGACGGTAACGCCAGCCTCGGCGGCAGCGCCGGAGGCTCTTTGATACTGCTCCGCGGAGCCGTATCAAGCAGGGCGGAGATACACAATTTCTGTTTACAGTGCCACGCCTCTAACGGCGCACAGGCGGGCAGCACCTTCAACCCCGGCGGGCATACGGCCCCTAAGGTGTATATCGATGGAAAGCTGGGCGCTGGTAACAGCGCTGTGGCCGGCACGCTTGATAGCTTCGCGGTAATAGGCGCGGGCGGCGACTTCTCAAGGGAGATAAGCGGCAACAGCAGCGGATGGACCACGGGCACTACCGTTGCTCAGGGTTATGGTCACAGCCTCGGCGCGTTGACAGTAACACCTCCGGGCGGCGACGCATCGATCTCAGCATTTTCCTGCACCAACTGCCATGATCCGCACGGCGCATACGATGCCTCGACCGCGACGGTCAACAAGTATCGTAACTTGAGGATTAGCGCGACAGGCGCGTCCAGCAACTCCGGCGTTACGCTCAATAGCGGTATAAAGAGTCACGTTGGCGACAGATCGGGACCGAATCCCGCAAGGTTCACACCGCTTGGTACACAGGGAACAGTGGCCGCGACAAACCGCACATGGCCGCTCTATGACAACGACGCGGCGCTTACAGGTACGCCCGCTTCGGACGTCTCAAGGAGCAACACCTATCCCGTTGCCGCTGCAGACGGCTCAGGCACGGACGGTATATCAAAATGGTGCGCTCAATGCCATGACAACTGGCACGAGAATATCGTTACAGCCAACAAGGACTCGAACGGCTCGGATTGGCACAGACATCCGGTTGACAACAAGTTGCTTGATGCCACGCCGCAATCAGGTGCATCCGTAACAATCATAGACACGGCCAATTATGGCGCCCAGATAGCGACCTACAAGGCATTGCCAATCGCGGATATAAACGGCACTGCTTCAGGGGTTGCGTACCTGCCTACAGGTCAGGAGGCCAACAGCAAGGTATTCTGTCTGTCCTGCCACTTTGCACACGGCGGCCCGTACTATGATCTTTTGAGGTGGGATTACCTGGCCTCTGTCGGCCCTGCCGGTTCACAGAGCGGCAACTCGATAGCATCAACGGTAGGTTGCCAGCTTTGCCACAACAGGTAAGCTCGCAGTAGTAGTAAGCATGACAAAAAAAGGGAGGGGCTGAAAAGCCCCTCCCTTTTTTATTTGAGTCAAGAGGAAACTTCTGCCCGCCATTGACTCGGGAGGCCGAAGCAGTCCAAATGTCGTCATTGCGAGCCCAACGCCACTTTCCGCCACTTAAGCCGTGTATGATAGCCGGCGTTTGTGTCTGTGAGAAAGTGGCGTTGGGGTCAAGCAACTTGCTTTCGTAATCCAAAGCGGCGCTGGGCTGACGCCTTCCCCGTTTTTCTATTTACATTCACTAATTATAACGATAGAATCAAAGCATCCTCGTCAACGGATATATCAATATCCCTCTTATCTGCCTCTCTCCTATGGGCTGGGTGAGGGGCGCTGGAACGATAAACGCAACACAAGAGGCAATACATGACGGTTTTTTTCAAGAGACTCGAATCCTTCACGCTCATCTGGGCGCTCTTTTTTATTGTCCTTCCTGCGCTTTTTCCGCAGTCCGTCATGTCCGCCGAGCCTTACAGCGGCCCGCTATCCATACGCCTTAAATACCTGTTCGGCTTCGACGGAAGCGTCAGCGGCAAGCCCCTTGCATGGGTTGATCAGATACTTGTTGACAATGAACGCGGCGAGGTCTATCTCCTCGACAAGAGCAACAGGAGGATCGTCGTCGCGGACTTCGCTGGAGTATACCTTTACCAGATAAAGTTCAGCGACGCCAACCTGACCTCTCCCTCGGCCATCGAGCTTGACCCGCGAAACGGCGACATATACGTCGCGGAGCCGGGGCGCGTAGCACAGTTGAGTTATATCGGCGTTTACAAAAGCGACGTTAACCTTTCGCGCATATCCGATAAGGACAAACTCAACATCCAGTCCATCCGTCTTGTTCCCGACGCGGCCGGCAAGGGCGGCACCCTCTATATCGGAGAGGGCGGCAAAGGCAGGCTCATCGTTATAAATCTTAACGGCGACGTTATCAAGGAGTTCGGCAGGGCGCAGGGCATCGGCTACAACGTCAAGGACATATACGTTGACAACGACAATATCGCGTTCATTGACCCTACCTCATTTGTCATCCTTCGCTTCGGCCACGACGGCGCGCTCAAGAAGCAGTTCGGAACGCTATCGAGCCTTCTCGGCGGCTTCAGCATGCCTTCAGGGCTGTATGTTGACGGCGGCGCGAGGCGCATATACGTGGTTGACGTCAACAGGATGATGGTCATAGTGTTCGACTGGGACGGCAATCCGCTTTACGAGTTCGGAGGCCCGCAGATATTCAGCTGGCCGCGCGCCGTGGCCGTGGACAAGAACGGACATATCTATGTCGCGGACAACAGCGGAACGATTCGCGTCTTCGAGGTGGTCGAGGTAAAGAATATCATAGTCGAGGAGCCGCCGCCCATTGCGCTTCCCCCTGCCCCGCAGGAGCCGCCGCAGGTTGTCGCACCGGAGCCGATCCCCGCGCCTCCTCCAATCGTCAAGGACGAGGTTGAGAAGATGGTCGAGACAGAGGCAAAGCTCTTGCCCGTGTATTTCGACACCGGCAGCACGTCGATAAAGAAGGCTCTGCGGGACGCGCTCGATAAGAACGCCGAATGGCTCAATAAGAACCCAGACGTAAGCGTCAACGTGCGCGGCTACGCGGACATGCGCGGAAGCGACAAGTTCAACCTTGAGCTTTCCAATAAACGCGCAAAGGCGGTAATGAAGTATCTCGTATCCAAGGGCGTCGACGCCAAGAGGATGAAGGTCGTCTCGTTCGGCAGGGAGATGACGATAAATCCGAACGAGGAGACACTGGCCATGTCGAGAAGGGTGGACTTCTTTGTGGTCAAGCAGGATAGACCGTGAACCGTGATAGTGAACCGTGAAAAGAAAGGCCGTCTTTATAGCCATAAGACGTCTGCTATGTTTATCCGTCGTCATGGCGTTTATCTTTAATGTTGCCTACGCTGGAGAGCCCGGCCCGGTCGTCAGGTTCAGCCATTCCTTCAACAGACATTACGCCGAGCGGTTCAGCGTACCGGTGGGCATATCCGTAGATAGCGCCAACAACGAGATATACGTCATAGACAGCGGCTTTAAGAAGGTTTTCATATTCGATCTTAGAGGCACACCTGTTTTTAGTTTCGGGGCCAAGGAATCAGGCGGCATCGCGCCGGTTGCCGTCGCCGTAAAAAACGGCCGTATATATATCAGTCTGGAGGGCAAGGGCAACGTCGGGGTCTTTAACTATAAGGGCGCTCCGACCGGAGCGCTTACCGTGCCGGGCGATTTTTCGCCGGGCGCCATTGCCGTTGACGACAGCGGCATGGTCTACGTCGTAAACAAGTCCCGGACCAACTGCCTCGTTTTCGACGGCTCGGGCAAGTTCAGGGCTTCAATCGGCGAGAGGCTCAAGAGCCTATCAGGCGTTGCCGTGGGCAAGGACAGGGTATACCTGATTACGCCGGTTGACAACCGCGCCGTTCACGTATACGGCAAAGACGGCGCCTTTTTGTTTTCGTTCGAGGGGCTTGAAGGCGAGGGAGGCACGCTGGGCATGCCCATTGCCGCAAAGGTTGACAGGCTGGACAATCTTTGGATACTCGACTCCATAAAAGGCATTATCGTCTATAACAAGGACGGCCACGAGATATCAAGGGTCGTCATGCCCGCCGGAACCGTTGAGGGACAGTTGTTTTTTCCGGTGGACTTTGATATTGACGCCGACGATATGCTCTACGTGGCGGAAAAGGGTGCGAAAAGGGTTAGCGTCTTCAAGATCGAAAGGTAGCTGGTTGCCTCTAAAAATTGCTATTTTTTCCGATTTCTTTGTCAGGGCAAAAATAAAATGCTCACATATTAGCATATATGCTCCGCTTTTTATTTTTGCCCTTCCTCGAACTCGGGAAAACTATCTAATTTTTAGAGGCAACCGTTACGAATGTTCTAATAAATCATGTCAACCACTATAAATATCTTTACCCGCAAGATGTTTTATGGTATTATTTCTAATAATCAGCTATGAGATGTAATGCCGAAGCCCCTTGGGCGGCTTGTGTTGCATAAGGTGTCCTTGTTATCTCCTATCCGTTCGGCGGCGGCCTCGGCCTATGATTGAAAAAAAGGCGTGCAGATGAGAACCCCTGCTTTCAAAACACACCTTGGGGCTTCCTTGGCGGCTGCTATGCTTTTCGTCGCCATGATGTTCTATGGTACGCCTCTATATTCCGGCGAATACCACGCGGTCAAGGAGAAGACCTACTCCGGGACAACGGAAACGCTCGTCTGTTCGCAGTGCCATACCATGCACGGCTCTCAGGGCGGCTCGTCCATGATCTACGGCGGCGTTGACGCGCAGTACAAGGGCCTTATAAGGGCCGCCACCATTGTCCAGCTCTGTAAGACCTGCCACGAGAACAACAGCCTCGGCATGTCCAACCCTACTCCGCCGGACGTCTGGAACAACACGCTCGGTTATCTCGCATCAGCGGGCGACTTCAACGACAGAAACCCGTCCACTCAGAACGAGGCCAACCGCCACTCCATTGACAACACCAATCTGACGCCGCCCGGCGCGTCCGGCAGCGGCTGGCCCATAGCTTATTTCTCATGCGAGAGTTGCCATAACCAGCACGGCAACAAGAACTACAGAAATCTGCACGTCAGGCCCGGAAACTCCTCCTCTGATATAACCGTCAACTACAGGCTCAACAGCACGGGCAACTGTTCGGACGGCACTGTCTCTCCGTGCGACGTAAACCTCGTTACGACAAGCGGCCTTCCGGCCGGGCAGACGAACCTCTACAAGTTCAATAGGACAAACGTTACGTTCATAAAGGCAGGGTCGTCGTCAAGAGGCGTTGCAAGGTGGTGCGGCGGCTGTCACAACGACTTTCAGGGCGGGGGCGCGGATACCAACATGGGCGGTTCGACGTCCGGCGACGTCAACACCGGAACCCCGTGGATAAGGCATCCTGTGCGCGACGTGAGCATCAACGAGGCAAACACGAACGGACACGCGGACAGGTCGAATTGGGCTGGCATCACGCCGACAAGCTCAAGGGTCAGGGCCGTGAACCCGGATGACACGGACCCGACGTCCGGGAACGCCGACGAGGAGCCGTTTTGCCTCTCATGCCATTACGCGCACGGCGGCGGCAACAAGCTTGCCGGCGCGGACCCGACGATAAACCACTCCAACCTCGTCATGATAGACGGCAACGGCGTATTGAACATCGAGGCCTCGCCGTCCGATACGTTTATTCCGCTTGACAGCGCCTCCGCAAGCAGGGCAAGGGTAAGGAACCTTTGTCAGCAGTGCCACAACCAGTAATTGTTTTCCCTAATGAAGCGCGCTTGGCAGTTAAGGAACCTCTGATTTATTCTTTTTTTGTCATTGCGAGGAGCGCTTTTGCCTATCGGCATCCTCGTAACTTGCTGATTTGCCTACGAACACGAGATTCTACGCTACGCGAGAATGACGAACTGTGAATTAATCAGAGTTTCCTTAAGCCGGATAACGTCTAAAGGCCGTGTCAATGACAGTGAACCGTGTAAAAGATTTAACCCCCCTAAATCCCCCTTATCAGCGGGATTTTCACGGTCAACGGTTACGGTTCACGGTTTTTAAGAAATAACTTGATGAAAATCAACGGATTGCGCTATAGTGCGGGGTGTGCGGAGTCTGGAGCAATAGCCTTGGGCAATCCGCTAAATTAAAGCCTTCAGAGCCAAGTCGAGCGGTTGACGCATGGGTATCTGTAAAAGATAGGGACAGTGAAACGAAATATAATAATCGTCGTTATAGTTGTCGGTATCATAGCAGTCGTTGCGTGGGCAGGCTACGGTTGGTACGTAAGGAAGAATACGCCGCCTGAGCCTGTTGCTTACAAGGACATCGCGGAACTCGAAGAGGATATAAAAAGGATCGAGTCCCTGCGCGCAACCGGCGCCCTTTCATGGCAGGAACTCTACAGGCTCGGCGTGGCATACATACAGCGCGGCAGACCGTCCGAGGCCGTCGGCGCGCTTGAGGAGAGTATGCGGCGCCACAACGGTTTCTTGAAGACTTATGAGTCCCTCGGCATGAGCTATTTCAGGCTGGACCAACCCGGAAAGGCCGTGGAGACATGGGAGGCCGCGCTCAAGTTCGAGCCCAAGGCCGTGTTCCTCAACGAGATGATCGAGCGAGGCAGGAAGAAGATGGAGTATGCCTCGCGTATCGCGGCGCTCGAAAAAGAGATACGTGAGGATAAGGCCGTTGCATGGACAAAGAGGTTTGAGCTTGCGGCGTTGTATATGAGCGTGAGAAAGCCGGCCGAGGCGCGGACGCTGCTTGAGGAGATACTCAGGGTGAAAAAGGACGTCCCCGAGGTATATGACGCCCTTGCCGAATCTTATGCATTGCAGGGCGATTTTGTGAAGGCGGTTCAGGCCGAGAAAAAGGCGCTTGGGATAAAGCCGAAAAACGAAGTCTACAAGAAGAGGCTCTCCGAGATGGAGAGCCTTGCAAAGGGGATGCGTACGGCGAAGTCGAGTAAAAGGTAGTTTTCAAGGTAAGCGGTGAATTCTCCGTAAGTTCTTTTTCCGTTCTTAATCAGAGGCAAACGACAGAGAGAGGAGCGGTAGAATTTGCCGGCCATAAGTATCCGTTATTTTATCGGATCAGGCAGATTTGCCGACGAAGATTGCCATTATGGATAATGAGAAGAGGCTTACGATGAGTTTTTACAGACCCAAACTCGGGGTCGGCACAAAAACCTTAATAGCCCTGTCGGTGATGTTCTGGGTGCCGGTCGCTGTTCTGACGGCGGTCTTGCTCTATCTTTTTCAAGGACTCATATCAGGCAACATATCCGAATCGCTCCAGATCGAACTCAGAGGCGCCAAGCTCGTCTATGAGGAGCGGGGCAACGCGGTTGAAGCCGCTCTGAACCAGATGACCTCCGTGGACTCCACGAAAAAAGCGTTTTCACAAAGGGACGCGGGCGCGCTTCGCTCCGTGCTGTATGAATTCGGCAAAAGAAATCCCCATGTCGAGATATTGGCCGTAGTTGACGAGAACCAGCGCGTTATCGCAAGGAGGAGCGGGAAGACAGGGGATTATATCAACGTAGGCGAGATACTCTCAAGGTCCCTCATATCCGGCGAGTCGACCGGTTCGGTAGAGCTGGTCAGCGGCGACGTCCTCGCCATCGAGGAGGCCGGGCGCGATAAACAGATAAAGGACCGCGCACTCGTGCAGTATATCGTATCCCCTGTTCGGTACAACGAGAAGATTGCGGGGGCGATAGTCGCCGGCATGGTGCTTACGGGCAACCCCTGGCTGGGCAATACGGTATATAACCGCTTCGGCGTCGAGATGGCCCTGTTCGGCGGGGAACCGGCCGAGTCGGCCTTTCTTCACGCCACGTCATCCGTGCCGAGAAGCACATGGGTTGGCGGTCAGGCCATACCAAGAGAGCTTGGTATGACCATGTCGCTCGGCAAGCCGTTTATCGGCACCCTCGGCGTGGCCGGGGTTGACAACCTCCTTGCCTACGAGCCGCTCAAGGACAGCAGGAACAGGATAGTCGGCGCCATCGGCGTAAGCAGGCCGTCCAGGGACGTCAACGCCATTGTCATAACCGCGCTCGGCAAAGGCGTAGCGCTTGCCGCTATAATCGGCCTGACTATAGCGGGGGTGCTCACCTTCTTCATATACAACGACATAACCAAGCCCTTGGGCTTTCTCGTGGGAGCAATGGACGAGGTGGCGGCCGGGAGCTTTAATATAGTGGTCGATCTCAAGACCGGGGATCAGTTCGAGCAGCTTGCCGCGGGCTTCAACCACATGGTCCACGGCATAATGAAAAGGGAAGAGCGGCTGAAAAAGCACAACGAGGTGGCCAAGCTCCTCATGTCGACGCTTGACCTGCGCGAATTGCTGGAGCGCATGTTGAAGATCGTCATCGAGGTTACGGACTCTCAGATGGGCATCGTCTATCTCTATGACGAGGTCAACGAAACGCTCACCCCGCACGTGCAACACGGCACTCAGGCCGGGCTTAAGTCCTTCAAAAAGGGCGAGGGCTACCCGGGGCTTGTCGTGCAGAACAACAAGCAGTACATCCTGACCCTTCCAAAGGAGGCGGCCGAACCGATGGAGATGGGCTTTGCCCAGATAATCCCGGCCGAGGTGGCGTATATACCGCTGTCGTATCAGGAGAAGATAATGGGCGTTCTTGTGCTCGGCGGGGTTAATAAGTTTACGGAAGACGAGGTGCATCTGTTCGACTACCTTGCAAGCCAGATATCCATTGCCCTCGACAACGCCATCATGCACAATAAGATACAGGAACTCTCGCTTACCGATCCGCTTACCGGCCTTTACAACCGGCGGTATCTGAACGCGAGGCTGGAGGAGGAGTGGGCAAGGAGCATCAGGCATAATAAGCCGGTGTCCATACTTTTGTCCGACGCCGACAACTTCAAGTCCGTAAACGATGGCTACGGCCATGACAGGGGGGATGAGGTCTTGAAGACCATCGCCAAGTCGGTCAAGGAGAACGTCAGGAAGGAAGACCTTGCGGCGCGCTACGGCGGCGAGGAGTTCGTCATCGTTCTGGTGGATACGAAGGCCGAGGAGGCAAGAAAGATCGCCGAGAAGATACTCGCCCTTTCAAGGGCCAACATCTATCCGTGGATGGGCAGGGCCGTTACATTGAGCATAGGCGTTGCCACCTTCCCGGACATGAAGGTCGAGAACTTCGAGGAGTTGATTCAGGCCGCTGACAAGGCCATGTACATGGCAAAGACCTCCGGCAAGAACAAGGTCGTCATGGCGGAAGGCAAATTGTAATATAAGAAAATTCGCATTCAAATAAAAAGCCCCTCCACAAGAGGGGCTTTTTATTTGTGGCAATTGTAAAAAATGGCGACAAATATTGTCAGCAATGACAATATTTTTTACATCCTTCTTGCTTATGCTCTGCACAGAAATATTGCAAAAGAATAAAACGCTGATTTTTCATATAGTTACCTTCAGCCAATTTTTTTAAGGCCGTGGCATGTTATTTGCATTATATTATGCTATAAGATGCAAGAATGTAGTTGATTTTGTTCTGGAGGCTGAAAAAATGAAGAAGCTATTACTGTTGATCGCCGGTGCAATACTGTTCATGGACGCAGCCACTGCCGACGCCTTGCCGATCACCAACGTTGCATTGAACAAATCGGTAACGCTCAACGGCAGTTTTTTCAGCGGCGGTTGGGGCGGCGGCCGGGTCGTAAACAAGCAGACGGTTGTTGACGGCGTCTTTTTGCCGCGCAGCAATCAGTGGGACAGAGGGCCTGTATGGTGGGACAGCCATCGCGTATCCGGACAGAACATACAGATAAACCTCGGCAAACTCTACGAGATCAGCAGCTTCATAGTTCAGGTTGACGACAACGACGCCTATATACTCGAATACTGGAACACGAAAACAAACGCATGGAAGATCGCTTGGAACATACCCAACTACGATTGGGTAGGGGGCAGGAATCTATGGGGTATG
This sequence comes from Deltaproteobacteria bacterium, assembly GCA_016213015.1. GTDB lineage: Bacteria > Desulfobacterota > GWC2-55-46 > GWC2-55-46 > GWC2-55-46 > JACRCE01. The sequence continues at coordinate 10,464 of JACRCE010000104.1, forward strand.
CAGACAAGGCCGAATATCTATAACAATACGGCGCGATATACGCTCACCTCGGCGATAACGACGGATAAATTGAGGATAAGCGGCAATATGCGGAGCTCAGACAGGTTCTTTGCCGTATCTGAGGTGCAGGCCTTCGGCAGAGCGGCACAGGTGCCCGAGCCGGCCGCCATACTGCTCCTTGGCGCGGGTATGGCAGGGCTGGCGGCGTTGAGGAAGAGGATTTGAGCTTCCGTGGAGCAGATTACAAACCTCTAACGCCGTAAAAACAAAAAGCCCCATGCAGATTATGCATGGGGCTTTTTGTTTTGCATGAAAGGGACGTATTATCGTTCTCACGCTCCGGCCCCCGATAAAGACATTCGAGGGCAGGCCGTGGGAACGTGTCTGTGAGAAAGTTTGTAGCGGCGGCAGGAGTTTCCTCCCGCCGCCTTCGTCCGCCAACGCCGTCAGGAGAAAACTCCTGACGGCACAAAAAAACCATGCTGAATAGGCATGGTTTTTTTTGTTTCATAAAAACAATGGGTGTCTTATCAACCTTTCTTCCCGATGCGAATCAAGCAAGACGTCTTCGTGGCAGTTGGGCTGACGGTATGGTATCATTGCCGTGAATGAATCCGTCCGTGGTCGCTTGACATGAATCGTTTTTTTGAGGGGGGGGGTATGGCTGAAAGGCACGGTATTCTGATAGGCGGACGATTGCGTTCAACCGGGCGCGTACTTGACGTATTCAGCCCCTATGACGGTGCCCTTGTCGGCGGCACGTATCTTGCGAGCTTAGAGGAGTTTGAAGATGCCTGCGCCACAGCACAGGCCGCTTATGAGGAGTTGAAGACCTATACCGCATATAAGCGCGCAACGCTGATCAACGCGGTGGTTGACGGGATTGAGGCAAATTGCGATGACCTTGCCCGCACTATCGCGCTGGAGGCCGGAAAGCCCATAAAGGATGCCCGCATCGAGGTAAAGAGGGCGCAAAACACCTTTCAGCTTGCGCTTGAGGAGGCAAAGCGCATGGAAGGCGCTGTTGTGCCGCTTGACGTATCACCCGACGCTTCAGCACGGATCGGCATAATAAGGAGATTCCCGCTCGGGGTTGTGCTTGGCATATCGCCATTCAATTTTCCCCTCAACCTTGTTGCACATAAAGTTGCGCCCGCAATGGCGAGCGGCAACGCCATAATCCTGAAGCCTTCCCCGAGGACGCCTTTGAGCGCCTTGAAACTGGGCGATATAATCATGGCCTCGGGCTGGCCCGCCGGAGGCGTAAACGTTGTGCCTTGCGACAACGCGGACGTCGGCGCTCTGCTTTCGGACGCGAGGATAAAAAAACTCAGCTTCACCGGCAGTTCCGACGTGGGCTGGGCGCTTAAAGAGAAGGCCGGACGGAAAAAGGTAACGCTTGAGCTTGGAGGCAATGCCGGAGCAATAGTGGAGGGGGACGCCGACGCCCTGTACGCGGCAAAGAGGTGCGCGATCGGCGCATTCTCCAATGCCGGGCAGGTCTGCATCTCGGTCCAGCGGATATACGTCCAGCGGGAGGTTTATCATGCCTTCAAGGAGGCCTTCATCAGGAACGCGGTCGGCCTTAGAATGGGAGACCCGCTTGATGAGTCAACCGACATAGGCCCGATGATAGACGAGGCGAGCGCAAGGCGCGCCGAGGAATGGGTAAAGGAGGCTGTCAGGGACGGCGCAATCATCCTTGCCGGAGGAAAACGCAACAACAACTTCATGGAGCCTACGGTGCTTACCAACACGCGGCCGTCAATGAAGGTCTGTGCTCAGGAGCTTTTCGCCACTGTCGTTGCGCTCGAGAGTTACGATGATTTCGAAGAGGCGTTGAATGCGGTCAACTCAAGCCGGTTCGGGCTTCAGGCAGGGGTGTTTACGAACGACATGAAAAAGGTCTTTAAGGCTTACGACACGCTTGACGTTGGCGCCGTGGTGGTAAATGACGCGCCCACGTTCAGGGTGGACAACATGCCTTACGGCGGGGTCAAGGAGAGCGGCTTCGGCAGGGAGGGCGTACGGTACGCCATTGAGGAGATGACGGAGCCACGGCTTCTTGTTGTCGGAAAATAATGAAGGCAACCTCCCCCGGCCCCTCCTTGGTCTTGTCCTCGCGTACTTCAAGCGGGGAAAGGAGGGGAGCTAAAAACTCCTCCCCTTTTTTCAAGGGGAGGTAAGGGTGGGGTTGTATTAGCGTGCCGTCAGGAGTTTCCTCCTGACGGCATTCTCTCTATCTAAGGAAGCTCTGATTTATTTTCTTTTCTGTCATTGCGAGCCGCGCTTTTGCGGCGCGGCAATCTCTAAGTTGTTGATTTCCTTGAAGACGGGATTGCTTCGCGGAGCGAGAATGACGGGTCGGCGAATAAATCAGAGCTTCCCTAACCACAAATACAAAAGCCCCGTTCGTTAGAACGGGGCTTTTGTATTTTAAGTCTTTAACAACTGCTTGTACGGATTACATCGCCCTCTTGCGGAGCCACAGACCCGCGCCTACAAGGCCGCTGCCAAGGAGGAGAAGGGTTGACGGCTCAGGAACCTTTGCGATGTCGCCCTTTGAATGACCAGTGAAGTCGCGACGGAACATCGTTGACGAGAAGTTCTGGCTCAGATTGAAGGCAAGGTTTACCATGCCGCCGCACATGCCCATAGGACCGCATATAAAAGACGATGCGAGTGAGCCGCCGGTTACGTTGAATCTTGCTTCGCCGTAGCCGAGGTTGCTGCCGTCCTTGCCGGTGATGCTCGCCGATATGAATGTGCCGGTAAGGAGCGTTGTGGAACTGCCGTCCACGATGGTCAGGCTGCCGCCGGTGAAGTTACCGGTTGTATAGCCGCCCATGCTGCTGGAGCCTGCAAACACCATGTCGTAATTCACATAACCGCCGGGGTTGGTTACTACATTCCAGGGCATTGTGAGTGATACCAAGCGCGCATTGACATTCAGCAGGCCGCTTGAGGCGTTATAGGTAAGCCCACCGCCCGGCATACCCACTGTGTCAAAATTTACGTCCGGCAGCGTAAGCGTTATGGCTTCGCTGTTTTTTGCGCTGAACATTACAACCATTGCAAGCGCGATGAATAAAGCAACTATCTTTCTAACCTTCATAATCTTTCTCCTTTCCTGTATTTATGGTGCGAGACCATGTTTGATGATTATAGATAATGCAAACAGTGTGCCATCTACTCTCGCCATACATAACTATATGATTTACTTTACTAAATTGCTACGCACAGAGATATGTGCTTATTTTTTACGGTTGAGTTTGTAAAATTTTCTGACGGTTTTTATATCCAACGGATTGGTTTTTCGTGGCTCCGCTGAAATTGCTTGTAAATTCAGGTAGTTACAGAAGGGGTAGTGTGTAAGATTTTTATTACGTGCCTGGTTCCTTGCTAAACAGGATAGTATGAAGCGGCTCAATCTATGGCAGACGCGCTTATTCTATAGTAGTAGCTATAGAATAAGCACTCAAGCGCAACTCATTTTGCATATTTCCTCATATACCACTGGACGGTCTTTGCTATACCGGCATTTATATCATAGACAGGCGCATAAGGGATCATCTTCTTTGCCTTTGATATGTCGGCAAGGGAGTCGCGGATGTCGCCGGGCCGCACAGCGGCATATATCGGCTCAATGGAACTATGGGCGCTCTTTTTTATCATCGCGTACAGGCCGTTTAAGTCTATCCTGTCGCCGTACCCGACGTTAAACACCTCTCCAGCGCACCCCTTGGCAAGGCACGCCTTGTAGTTGGCCTGATTGCAGTCTTCCACAAAGGTGAAGTCCCTGGTCTGTCCTCCGTCGCCGAATATGGTCGGCGCGACGCCGGCAATGAGCGAGGTTATGAATTTTGGTATCACCGCCGCGTACTGGGAGGCCGGGTCTTGTCTCTTGCCGTAGACGTTGAAGTACCGCATGGCAACGGTTTCAAGGCCGTATACCATGTGAAATACGCGGCAGTAATGCTCGCCCGTGAGTTTGGATACCGCATAAGGGGACTGAGGGGTCGGCAACATGTCCTCTTTTTTCGGCAGTACCGGCGTGTCTCCGTAAATGGACGAAGACGAGGCGTATACGACCCTCTTTACCCCTGCCTCCTTTGATGCGCGAAGCACGTTGAGAGTCCCCGTTGCGTTCACCTCATGCGTGCTCGCAGGGTCTTCAACCGAGCGCGGCACCGAGCCGAGCGCAGCAAGATGCACCACGTAATCAACGCCTTTTACGGCCTTTTGAACCGAGGCCATTGCCCGTATGTCGTCCTTGATGAACTCTATCTGCGCGCCGGCTTCTTTAAGGTTTTCCTCCTTGCCGGATGAGAGGTCGTCCATAACCCGCACCTTGTGCCCATCGGCAAGGAGCGTCTCACAAAGATTTGAACCTATGAACCCGGCCCCGCCGGTTACGAGAAAGGTCGTCATTATTGCCTCCGTTGAGTGGTTGTTAAAGACCGTGAACCGTGTAAAAGAAAAATCCTTTACGGACACGGTCACGGACACGGTTCACGGTCTTACTATGCCTTTACGATCTTCGCGCTCTTGATGCCCGTAGTCGCGTTCCTCGTGTCAACCACAAGGGCGCTCTCCTTTACTATCTCTTTGTAGTCGTAACAGGAGTGATCCGTTGCGATGAGCACACAGTCGTATCCGCCGAGTTTTTTCGGCTCGAGCGCGACGGAGCGCATCTTGAAGCCCCTTCTGTGGCTTACCGCAATCGGTATGAACGGGTCGTTGAAGTCGACCGACGCGCCTTTCTCCTTGAGTATCCTGATCAGTTCAAGGGAAGGGGACTCGCGCAGGTCGTCAACGTCTTTTTTATAGGCGATGCCGAGCACCAGTACCTTTGAACCCTTGATGGCCTTGCCGTGGTCGTTCAATGCCTCCATGACCTTTGTAACGACGTAGTAGGGCATGTTGGCGTTGATCTCTCCGGCAAGCTCGATGAATCGCGTGGAGAAGTCGTACTCCCTTGCCTTCCATGTGAGGTAGAAGGGGTCTATGGGTATGCAGTGGCCGCCAAGCCCGGGGCCCGGGTAGAACGCCTGAAACCCGAACGGTTTGGTCTTGGACGCCTCTATCACCTGCCAGATGTCTATGCCCATCCTGTCGCAGAGCATCTTCAGCTCGTTGACAAGGGCGATGTTTACGGCCCTGTAGATGTTCTCAAGGAGTTTTGTCATCTCAGCGGCCCTTGTGGAGTCAAGCTCCACAACCCTGTCGACTATCTTCGAGTACAAGGCGGCCCCGAGTCCGGCGCACTCCTTTGTGATGCCGCCGACGACCTTCGGCGTGGTGCGGATGTCGAAGTCAACCCTGCCGGGGTCTTCTCTCTCAGGCGAGAATACAAGAAAAAAGTCGCGTCCTTCTTTGAGTTTCCTTGCCTTGAAGAGAGGCAGGAGTATCTCGTCCGTGGTGCCGGGATAGGTCGTTGATTCCAGCGATATGAGCTGGCCCGGCCTCAGGTGGCGCGCTATCTCCTTGGCCGTGTTCTCGACGCAGCTCAGATCAGGCTCGCGTTTGTCTGTAAGCGGGGTTGGCACGCATATTATTATGGCGTCGGCTTTTTTCAGCGCGGACATGTCCGTTGTGGCTGAGATGAGAGGCCCTCGGCCCTTGACGAACCGGGCAATCCTGTCCGATGGGATGTGTCTTATGTAAGACGCGCCTTTGTTTATTGCCTTGACCTTGGCCTCGTCCACGTCGAAACCGACGACTTGATAGCCTTCCTCGGCAAACCTCAGCATTATGGGAAGTCCCACGTAGCCGAGTCCTATGACGCCGATTACCGCTTGTTTGTTTTGTATCTTTTCAAATAGAACAGCGCTTTCCTGCGGCATTCCGGTTATTCCTCCTCGGTCTGTGATTTGTCATCCTTCGCGACGGTCATGTTGTTTTTGTGCATGAGATTGTAAAGCGTGGGCCTCGTAAGACCGAGGTCGTCGGCGCTCTTCGATAGGTTGCCGTTGTTCTTTTCCATTGCCGCGTTGATCAGTTTTATCTCAAGCGCCTCTTTGGCTTTTTTCAGATTCAGACCATGAGGGACATGTTCCGTTTCGGCAAGACCCATGTCCGCAGGCGTTATCATGTTGGCTTCGGCAAGGGTCAGCGCCCTTCTTACGCGGTTTTCAAGCTCCCTTACGTTGCCGGGCCAGCGGTAAGCCGCAATGGCCTCTTTTGTTTTATGGCTCATGGTTTTTTGAACCCCGGCGCCCGACGAATATTTCTGCATGAACGCCATTGCAAGTTCAAGGGCGTCGTCTTCTCTGTCTCGCAGCGGCGGAAGTTCCATCGTAACCACAGCAAGCCTGTAGTAGAGGTCTTCCCTGAACCTGTTGTCCGCCACAACGGTTTTAAGCTCCTTGTTCGTCGCGGCCAGCACGCGCGCGTTTATGTCGATGACCTTTCTGCCGCCGACGCGTTCGATCTTGGAGTCCTGGAGAAACCTCAACAGTTTGACCTGAAGCTGTAGAGGCATCTCGCCTATCTCGTCGAGGAACAATGTTCCGTCCTGTGCCATCTCAACCTTGCCTTGCCGGGTTTGATGCGCCCCTGTAAAGGAGCCTTTTTCATGGCCGAACAGTTCGCTCTCAAGGAGATTTTCAGGTATCGCCCCGCAGTTTATGGCGATGAAGGGGCCCGAACTCCTCGCGCTCTTTGAATGTATGGCGCGCGCCACAAGCTCCTTGCCCGTGCCGCTCTCGCCGGTTATGAGCACCGGCACGTCGTTGGTCGCGACCTTGCGTATCGTCGTGAATATTTCCTGCATCCCGGCGCTTGAGCCGATTATCTCGGCGAATTGACGTTGCTTCAATTGCCTTTGCAGTTCGCGGTATTCGGACTCAAGCCGCTGGACGTAAGCGGCCCTCTTGAGTATGTACTTCAATTCGTCTATGACGATGGGCTTTGTGAAAAAATCATGCGCCCCGATGGAGATGGCCTCGAGGGCGGCGTGTTTGTCGGGGTTGCCGCTTACGATGATTACCTTTGCAAGGGGGTCGAATTGCAGTATGGCGCTCAACGTTTTAAGCCCCTCGGTCGTGTCCTCAGGGCTTGGAGGAAGGCCGAGATCAAGGGTAATCAACTGAGGAAGGCGCGTCTTCATCGCCTCCATCGCGGATGACGAGTCATGGGCAAGATAGACGTCATAGTCATGCGTCAGAGCCCACTTCATCTGCGTCCTGATGGCCTCGTCGTCCTCGACTACCAATATCTTAGGTTTTTCCATGATGTGAGGGGTTAATGGCGTAAGCGCCGGCGCATCCCGCGAGCAACGTCGGATTTGTGTGCACTCCAGCTGCCCGATGGTTATTTGGTCCTTCCGAGTTTTGAAGAGACCGCGCCAAGCATCTTGTCAAGCGTCCACAAAGAAGCATTAGCGAGCATGGCCGACGCAAGAAGATGGATGTTTATATAGCCTATGCCTCTTCCCGTAAGACGATGTGAGTTCACGAACCGTAAAATCTCGTCGTGTTCTATCACGAGCGCCATTGGAAGCGCTTGAAGAAGCGATAGTATCTCGGCTCTATTCTTGAGATTTCCGCAGGCGAGTTCGCCTGCGACGAACGGATGGCAAAGAACCCGCCCATCGTTGAGCAACCTCTCAAGCTCTGAATCTCCGGCTCTGAAGTGGGCAACCCAAACCGAGGTATCAACGAGAACCATGTAATTTGAGACCGCTGAAAAAGGCGCATCTGCTTTGTTGTCCCCCGCTAAATACACGCGAGGGCAGGCTCGTCGCTCACAACTGCGCCCAGCGCCACTTTGGATTACAAAAGCATGTTGCTTGGTAAATTTCTTCGTGCAACAAAGTGGTGCTGGGCTCGTTCTTCGCTCCTCAGCGCCTCGCATCTGCACCTTTTTGAGCAGTCTCAAGGGTTTTTCAGGGGTCTCAATTTGCCGGCAAGGCGTCTGCGTGGCATCGGCGTCAGGTTTTTTTCCGTGCCGCCGAGGCGGGCGAGCCTTTTGCCGCTCTCCAAGCTAATCAACGACTCAAGCCCGAGCCTGACCAACGACGTTTTTTCCTTTATGCCCGTCAACCTTATCGCCTTTTCAAGCAGTTTATCCTCTATATTCAGCGTAGTTCGCATAAACGGTCTCTCTCATATCAGTATGCTCATTCATACATATAAGGAAGCTCTGATTAATTCGCCGACCCGTCATTCTCGCGCAGCGTAGAATCTCGTCTTCAAGGAAATCAACAACTTAGAGATTGCCGCGCCCAGCACCACTTTGTTGCATAAGGAAATTTGTCAAACAACACGCTTTCATAATCCAAAGTGGTGCTGGGCTCGCAATGACAAAATAAGAATTAATCAGAGGTTCCATAAGTATATATAAATGGTATGCGGCTGTCAAACATGCCTTTCTTCCGATGTGGAAAAAAGGCTTTGACGCGGTCATTGCCAAGGGGTAGTCGGCGTGGTGGGGCATGGCAGCGTGATTATGAACGACGTGCCGCGGCCTTCCGCGCTCTCTACCGCTATGCTGCCGCCGTGGTTCTCCACGATGGACTTGCACTGATACAATCCTATGCCGAGGCCGCTCTTTTTTGTGGTCTTGAACGGCTTGAACATGCCGTTTTTGATGAACTCCGCCCCGATGCCGGAGCCGTTGTCGGCAACTGTTGCGGTAATGCAATCGTTGGCAGATATGGCCGAAACAATAATCCTGCCGTCCTGTCCGACCGCTTCAACGGCGTTTAAGATGATGTTTATGAATACCATTTCCATTGCGTCGGGGTCAACATGAATCGGGAACGGTTCCGTTGCCTCGTTTATAAGCGTTACGTTTTTGCCCCCGGCTGACGGGACGTGTTTTATGGCTTTAATAATAATTTCCGAGAGCACGGCATCCTTTCTTTGCAGTTCGGCCTCCCTGCTCGGCATGTTGGAGAGTCGGGCTATGACGTTCTTCATCCTCGTTACGGTTGCGTCGATCGTCCTTATCGCGTCCTTTTGGAAGTCGGGGTTATTTATGTTTTCTCTGGCGTTCTGGCTCACAAGCGACAGCGAATTGGTCAGGTTTTTCAGGTCGTGCATTATGAACGCGGAGAACTTGTTGAACGCCTCCATCTCCTTGACGCGCATGAGGTCTTGCGTGAGCCGCAGGTTTCTTATCTGCACGGCGGCCTGTGCGGCCAGCGCCCTCAGAAGATCGAAATCGTCCTGTCCGTAACCCTCTCCGGAGAGGTCCGCGCCTTGAAGAATAAAACCGACGGCATCGGTTTGAGCCTCCGTAATGAGCGGGGTGCAAAGCGCCGCGCCCGTCGCCTTTGAGAGCGTTTTTATGTCTTCATGCAGGAACCCCTCGGCCTCGGCTTTTTCTTCAAGCGTAAAAGGACGGAGTTCGGCCTGTATCCGTTTTATAAGGGGGTGCGACGACGGTATCTTCGCAAAAGCGCCTTGATACCCGTCGGGAGCGGCGTACGTCTTTGCACTGCCGTCCAATAACCATACGTTGCAGTTCTTAGCGCTCATGGTTTCCGTTATTATTCCGGTCAGCGTCGCGCTCACCTCCTCTACCGTGCGCTTGGCGCTTATCTTTTCCGTGGCCTCCATCCACTTGTCCCTGAATTCGTATTTATGGCTGTAGAAGTGTCTGTTGATGAACAGCTGGATACTGCGTCTCAGGCGCAAGGTGAAGAGCGCTATGACGAGTATCAGCGCGGCGACGAATACAAAGAGCGTTTTCAGGAGGCCGGCATACGGCGTATCGAGGTATCGTATGCCCTGCGTCATGACGCCGACGGCGATGAGATATACGCCGACGGCAAGAACCGTTACGGAGTTGTATACGACGTACCGGGATATGAAGACCTCGACGTCAAGGAGCCTGTGTCTTACTATGAAGACGCCCATCAATGATATCGAAATGATGTTGACGACCGATATCGCGATTATCGTCTGGCCGCTCAGCGTTGAGTAGAGGATGGCTTGACTTGCCGCGTATATGAAGAAGGCGTGTATCGCCATTACGCCGAATATGACGTATTTTATCTGCCATCTTTTCGACCCGCTGGAGGAGCGAAGCGTATTTTCAAGCTGCACGAGGTTGGCTACGAGTCCGATAATGAGGTATATGAAGAAATAACCGCCGGTCTCGCCGAAAACGAGCATAGGAAGGCCGCGTCGGACGTCGTACATCCGTGAATTTTGTTCGTATTCCAGCGATGCCAGCGATCCGGAGAGCGCCCAGAACATGAAAAAGACGGACGCTATCGCCGCCAAGGCGATGACGAGCCGCCTTTTCCGCAAGATGGCGACGTAGTCGGGTCGCGCAAAGACAAGTGAAAAAACGAGCCACGCGGTCGGGAGCGCCGCGACTCCGGCGATGAACAAGCCTTGGCCCGCGCCTGTCAGCGCCATGAGCGCATTCCCGGTCTCCATGACGATAATGCTTAAAAGCCCCAGCGCAAACCCGATGTTTACCGGGTGCCGCGGGTTCCTTGTCATCGTGAAGACGCCGAGACCAACGGCAAGGAGCGCGCTCAGGATCGGCAGTATGGCGGAATAATCAGTCACAATTATTGCGTTGGTTGAAGCGAATGGTTACGGTATTTTTCATTGTACCATAGATAATGTCGGTTGTTTCATGTCAAGAGGCAAAGAGGCGCTTGCCGCACGGGCAATATGAGTTTTCATCAACCTTGATGTTTATTCCCGATTAAAGTTCTTTGGGCTTACCTTTCTTTCAAGAAAGGTAAGTTGACAATATGAGACATACGGAATATGATTTGGTTGGTTGATCGTTGTTCCGCCCTGTTTGCGAATCTTCCCTTGAGATCGTCATCTGTGACCGTTGTTACATATCGTCTGCGCGTTTTGTGTTATCTTTTCATCATAGAGGCCGGTTCAGTCCGGGGGAGAGCATGCGAGACATCTTGAGAGCCTTCATCGTCTGCGCTGTGTTGCTTCAGGCCGCTAACGTCTGTGGTGCTGATATGAAGACAGCGGATAAGACGGGCGGCGTTGCGGTACTGGATGGTATGCGGCATGTCAAGACCATAACGGTTGAGCGCGGCTTGCAGGCCGAGAGTTATTGCACCGACTCTTCAACGTCTGCCGTCTTCAACGCCTACAGGAAACTCTACAAGACCGCAATGGACGTGGAGGAGGGTTCAGCGTCAGGGGTCAAGAAAAGGCTTCTTCTCGACATAGATGCGCCGGATAAACGTATGAAATGGATGTCCTCTAAAAAGTTTATCGAGATATATAAAGGAAGTGGGATAAAAAAAGGGTGCCCTACCGTGGTGAATATAATCGCCCCGCCGGCTAAGACGGCAAAGCCTCCAGCGAGCGTCAAACCTTCCGCGCCGGAGGTTCGGCCTGCCGCAGCGGGCAGGAAGGTCATTGGCATCGGGCTTCACGCCGACACCTTGAACCTGAGCGCGGGCCCTACGGTAATCGTATGGCCGTTTCAGAGCCTTGCCTTGCAAATGAGCTACGGGGCCGGCGCCTTTACGTCTTATCAGGCGAGGATGCTCTACAGATATACAACCCAATCGAAGCTGAATCCGTATTTCGGCGTCGGGTTCATCCATGCCGATAAAACGGTTGAAGCCATAGGCGCTGCTGCAAAGGCAAAGGGCGACAGCGCGAGTCTGTTCGGCGGCTTGGAGCGGCCTTTATATAACTGGCTGGCCGCTTACGTCGAGGTGGGGGCAACCCCGCTGAAGGTTGAAAACAACAACGTTACAAACGGCTCGAGGAGCGCAAAGGTAAGCGTCGCCTATTCGCCGGTTACGATAGGGATCGGCCTTATCGTCTATCCTTTTTAGCAGGTTGCTGAAAAAGCCGCATCTGCTTTGTTGTCTCGTCGCTCAGAACTGCGCCCAGCGCCACTTTGGATTACAAAAGCATGTTGCTTGATAAATTTCTTCGTGCAACAAAGTGGTGCTGGGCTCGTTCTTCGCAACTTCCCATTGCAATAGAAGAAAAGACGCAATGGGAACCCTGCCGCCTCGCATCTGCGGCTTTTTGAGCAACCTTCGTCAATGTTCTGTTTTTTAGCGGTCTTTGTAGAAACGATTGCGGAAGGCACGACATGAGATGCTGGAATAAAAAAGGATCAGGTCTTTTTTCAATCGGCCTCCGGTCAATGGCGACGTTCGCCGCCGTCGTCATCGTGGCGCTCTCCGGTTGCGGAGAGCCCGCGGTCACGGTATCCGAAAACGCGCCGATTTCCTCCACGCCGTCTTCCGCGCCCGCAACGACCTATACCGCGACGCTTACGTGGAGCATACCTACGCTCAGAACCGACGGCAGCTCCCTTTTAGGCGCAATCGCAGGGTATACGATATATCACGGCACTGCCACGGGAGTGCGCCCCAATACGCAGAGCGTTGCCACGAGCGCCTGTGCGGCTGCATGCAGCGCACAGGTGAGCGGCCTAAGCGCAGGCGCCCATTATTTCACCGTTACCGTAACAGATACGTCAGGCAACGAGAGCGCTCATTCAAACGAACAGAGCAAGACGTTTTAAGCCGCAAGAAGGACGAGTCCGTATATCTGGAGTTTGAAGTATTCGGCAATGAGCGCCTTCAGGTATATCGTATCCTCGGACGGATGGATGAACAGTCCGATCTTGCCGTCTTTCATGCGGTTTGAAAAGGCTTGCCATACCCTTTCCGTATGATACGGGGATGACACGATCAGCAGGGCCTCAAGCTTGTTTTTGCGGGCATATACCGACACGGCGTCGGCCTCGCTTAACGTGCCGAACATGCCCTCAGCGGCCTCGATCGCCTCTATGTCTTGGGCCTTTACTCCGAGCGAGACGAGTTTCTTCACCTGCCATTCGGTCTTTGTGAGATTCCTCTTGAGCGCAGGGTCGTATTCCGTGATGGACTCCTCTTTCAATATCATCACCCGGCCCGCAAGTCCCTCTTTGTAAACAAGAGCCGCCGTCTTGAATCTGAAAGGTAAAAACTCCTGTGAGCCGCCCATGACGTAAACAACCCTTTTCCCGCGCCCCTTCTGAGCGCCGGATGAGCCGATGCGCGCGCTATGGAAGAGCTTGCCGTGCAGATATGCCTTTAGCGAAGCGTGTCCGGGCAGGTCTTCGTTATGTATTAGGAGGAGCGCATACCAGAGCGCGATTAGAAGACCGCTGAAAAACGCCCATCTGCGGCGTTGTCGGAGCCTGTTCCGAGCGCAGCGAGGAATCCAGTTGCGTTGCCGAGGCTCCGAGTTTGCTTCGGCTGCGCCTCGCAACCGCTCCTCACTGCGGCGCACAACAAAGTGCGCCTCATTCGTCGCTCCCCTATTAAATGGGGGCCTTGCATCTGGCTGGGTTCCCATTGCGCCTTTTCTTCTTTGCAATGGGAAGATTTGAGCGGTCTTCGGCGATATTGGGTTTTTCAGCAATTTGTTATGGGCGTTCATCGGCAACGGTAAGGTCGTCAATCCAAAAGCTCTGCTCAACGGGCGAGCCGTCGCCGATCCACGGGGCTATGTGAAATTGGTTGAACTTCATTTGAGGAAGCGCCCCGGTGCGAAGCACGACGTTGTCGCGGTCAATGACCGGTTCGCCGTCAAACCAGTAACGGAGCACCCCGTCGGAGGCGGCCTTGCCGTTAACTATCGAGTTGAGTTTGAAGTAGGCCTCCACAAAGTGCCAGTCGCCTTTGTAAAACGGCCCCGGCGTATCCTGAAAGTATGCCTTCCCGCCGTGCGAGCCGGGTGCTCCGCCCGCGCGCCAGTCCCTGCCGTTCCAATAGACGTTACCGACCTTGTAGCAACTTATCGTGCTTGCCCGCTCCTCAGGCGGGGCGCCGTTGCACCCTGAGACCGCCCTGTTCTCGGTGATGCCTCTTAAGTCTTGCTTCAACCTTGCCGTATCTATGTTCCTGCCGTCTTGAAGACCAAGTAGAGGCATCCCTTCGTTCTGCTCTATATACGCGGTCAGGTGCGTGTACGCAGGGCCTGTCCAATCTCCGTCGAGGTTCGTTAATATTAGAAACTCATGCGGGTGGTATGGTTTGTTTGAGCCTTCCCAGTTTGAACTGTACCTTACCCAACAGCTCACATACACGGAATTCGACGGGGGGAACTTTTTTCTCATCGCGCCTCCGGAGAGCGGCGTCTTCGCGCCCTTGAGGAACTTGAATTCCGCGGCGCGTTTGCTTGAAGGGGCGCGTCCATTTGATGCGAGGGAGAGTTTTGTGTTGTCGTACCAGAGGCGGCCGGAAAAGTCCGCATCCTCAAAGGATTCCTGAAAGAAAACGGTCCGCGCACCGGATTGAGCCGCAAGCGCGAGAGTCAGCGCCGCAACTACCGCGTAAACGAACGGCTTTAAGGCAATCAACGAAGCTCCAGCACCACCACGGCGCAGTATTTGCCGAGCCAAGGCGCGGCTTTGAGTATAACCGTGTCCGCCCTGTCGAGGAGGCGTTTGAACGACAGTAGTATTTTGTTCTTGGGGGCAACTGCCAAGAGTCCATGAGCGGCTATGGTGCTGAAGTCGAAGAAATGAAACCTGACGTTCGGGAACGCGCCTTTTATCAGCCTCAACTCCGTTGCGCCAAGCGCCCTCTCGGTCTTGCTTCTGCGCCGCGGCGTAAGGGCGCGCCATATCTTAAGGAGGATATTTTGGTTCATAGGCTCGATGAATACGGCGCGGCCTCCGGGTTTTAAGACCCGCGCTATGTTCTTTAGCGCGGCGTCAAGCTCCGTATGATGCAACACAGCGCTTCCGGCTATTACGTCGAAATAGGCGTCGGGGAAGGTAAGGTTTTCCGCAGGCATTTCATGGAAAATCGGATTGGAAGACAGGCCGTGTTTAGCCTTGAGGTCGTTCGCTTTTTTGATAAGCTCGCCCGATATGTCTATGCCGCATACATCCGCTCCGGCCTTTGCGAGTTGCACGCTCAGCCAGCCGTTGCCGCAGCCGTAGTCGAGAATCTTAAGCCCCTTGACGCCGCCGATGATCCGCCAATAGAATCCGTATGCCGCGTCGATCCCGCCGATAGGCGCATCCGCGCTTTTATTCCGATACCTGTCGTCATGGTAGGTCTTTTCAGCCTTTTGTCTCTCTGATAGATGTTCGGTCATTTTTCGTTCAGTATGTCCGTGGATTTGTTCAACGGGCCGATGTAGCCGGTGTTGCTTATGGCTATGTCGTCGAAGTCGGCGTAGGCGCAAGCAAAGTTGTTGTCCGGGGATCTGCTGTTCGAGCCGAAGAGGATATAAGACCAGCCGGCGAGATACGCCTTAGTTCCATTTGGTCTCCAGTCAACGCCGGTGTTGGAGATAACCTGTTTGTCGTCAATCCACATTTCGGCCATGCCGTCGGCTCCGCTCGTATTCATCTTGAGGTGCACTTCATAGAGGTGCCATAGCCCGTCGGAGCCGGCTCCTCCCATGGTGCCTGTCCAGCCGTTGGCCGTGCTTGATCGAAAGGTCCGGCTGCCGGCGCTCTGCGCCAGAATCTTGCTCTTATCACCCTCCCACGCAACGATGACGGACGTCTGCTTGCTCAATACGTCAAAGTATATGATCTTGTCCTCTATGATATTATGCCAGTTGAATCCGGTCTGATATCTCATGTACCAGCGCACCCATAAGTCCGGCTGCGCGGAAGAGAACTCTACCGCCATTCCGCCGCTGTTGTTGCTGGCCGCCGTGCTCTTAGTGCCGTTGTAGCCCTTCCAATGGCGCTGGCCCTTGCCTCCTCCTCCGGCTGCATGGTTTGCCGCTGAGGTTATCTGCTCTTCATGGAGTGTGCCGTCTCTGTCGTAGCACGTCCATGCGCCCCAGCCCTTCAAGTCATCGCAATCGACTTTATAAAGGCCATCGGCTTGTTTCCACTCATTGCAGTTAAACGTCGTTGACCACGGCAAGGTTACAGCGCTTGCCGCCTCAGCGACACGAGGCGCGCCGCCGAGTACGGCGCAAGACAGCAACAAGACGAGCGTTGGCGTTCTTAGGTTGACGGGTATCATGCGCGGCTGTGCTCAAGGTATCGTGCTCAACACAGGCGCTTGCGGCTTTGCCAAGCCTCCAAGCGGGCCGATATATCCGGTGTTGCTGATCGTGATGTCGTCGAAGTCGGCGTAGGCGCAAGCATAGCTGTTGTCCGGGGACCTGCTGTTGGATCCGAAGAGGACATAATTCCAGCCGGTGAGATACGACCCGGTACCTCCTGGTCTCCAGTCAACGCTGGCGGCAGAGACGGTCTGAATGCCGTCAATCCACATCTCGGCCATGCCGTTGGCTCCGCTCGTATTCATCTTGAGGTGGACTTCATAGTAGTGCCACAGCCCGTCGGAGGCGGCTCCTCCCATGGTGCCATCCCATCCTTTGCCCGCGGATGATATAAAGGTTTGGCTGCCGCCGCTTTGCGCCAGTATCTTGCTTGTATCGGAGCCTGTCCCATAGCCCTGCCACGCCACGATTACGGAGGTTTGAGTGCTTACCACGTCGAAGTATATGATCTTGTCCTCTATGATGTTGGCCCACTTGAATCCGGCCTGGTATCTCATGTACCAGCGCACCCACAACTCCGGTTGAACGGCGGCAAAATCAATAGACAATCCGCCGCTGTTGTTGGTGGCGTTCGGCGAATTGGTGCCGTTCCAGCCCTTCCAATGGCGCTGACCTTTGCCTCCGCCTCCGGCCGGATTATTAGCGGACGAGGTTATCTGCTCTTCATGGAACGGGCCGGTGCCGGCGGCGCCGTTGGTTCCCGGCACCCCGCTGTCGTCGCAGGTCCACGATCCCCAGCCCGTGAGATTGTCGCAGTTGACCTGTGTACCCGACAACCCGTTGGCCTGCGTCCAATCGTTGCATTGACCGGATGTGTTGAACGACGTTGACCACGGCAATGATACGGCCGCGGCCGCGCACTCGATGGCGCTTGCGAGACATAATGCCGTGATTATGACGCTGAGCGCCGGTATCTTCATGTTCATAAGCCTTTATCCTTCTGACTGCAAATGTCCTCGTAGGCATCCGCGACGTTTAGTATCGAGCCTTCGGCGTTTTTGCATTCTTGAATCACCCATCGGAGATCCGCTGGCGTTGTGCCCCATTTATCATGTTCATCCTCTACGCCGTGGGTATAGAATATAAGCCAACCGTTGAGCCTCGCGTTTTCTTTTATCCATCCGGCAAGCTTCGTCTTGTCGAAGGACGAACTGTACAAGTCCACGGCCCTGAGCAGTTTGACGTCCACCTTGTCGTGGTTTATCCCGGGCCGCGTCCCCCTGAGCGTGATATATTCGTTGAACAGGGTTTTTTTTGCGGTCAGGCTTACGTCCCCGTATGGATATGCAAAATGCCCGATCGGCGTTCCGTCGAGGAGATTGCTCAACAGGAGTTTGTTTTTTCGACAGTCCGCAAGTATCTCATCCGCCGTTATATCCGGTAGATGGCGATGAGAATAGGTATGACATCCGATCTGATGTCCGTTCTTCACGAGGCCGCGCAGCAGGTTCTCCGTTCGCGTTCGGGCCTCCGACGGCGCGGCTTCGTTTACACCGGTCATGCCGGATGAGAGGTAAAAGGTTCCTTTTGCGTCATGTTCATCCAATATTCTCGCTCCGTTTATGATGGCGGATACCGGAACGTCGTCAAAGGTAAATGTATAAATCGGACCGGTATTGCATAGTCTTAGGCGTTTGGAATAAAACATCTCGTAAAAGATGGTTTTGAGGCCTCTTAGAGCGCGCCTTACAGGTTTTTTTGAATCCATATATCCGTAATTATAGGCGCGTTATTCCACATAATATGTGACCCCAATCACATGCGCTCATATCGGTTTCCATGCCGCACATATACAAATTTTATGCCGTGCGGCAGGTTTTGTCAATAATGCCGCGCGTTGTCCGTTCTGAAAAAAGTTTTTCGTATCTTTCAAGGCAACCGCTCAACGTATATCTTTGTCTGACCGTCTCTTTGCCTTCAAGCCCTATGGCGCGGCTGAACGCCTCGTCGGCGATTAAGGCAAGGAGAGAGTTTTTCAATGCGCCTACGTCGTCAAGCGGCACAAGCAGGCCGTCTTTCCCGTGCCGGATTACGTCCCTGATGCCTTCCACGTCCGCGCCCAACGACGGCAGTCCGGCGGCCATGGCCTCGATGAGGCTTATGGGCAAGCCTTCCTTGCGCGAACACAGGCAGAATACGTCCAGACCGCTAAGCAGCGCCGGTACGTCGGGCCTGTAGCCGGTCATAAGAACCTTATTTCCTATGCCTCGCTCTTTGATGAAGGCCCTCAACTCATCCTCGGTGTTATCGGCCTCGCCCGTAAATCCCTGTCCCATGATGACAAGCCTTGCGTCCGTTCTTTCCTTTATGAGCGCGTCGAACGCCCTGAGCAGGAAGATATGGTTTTTCACCTTTTTCAGATTCGCCGCTATGCCTATGGCCTTTTCATGCTCTTTAAGCCCGAGGGTTTTACGCGCCCCGGCTCTGAGCGCAATAGACGACGAAGCGGCTATGTCAACGCCGTTTTCAATTATGAATGTCTTTGATTGGGGCAGATTGAAGACGCCTTGAGCCGCCTTTGCAACGTTTGGCGTTACGCAGATCACGCCATCCGAGCGCTTGAGGAGCGCGCTTCCGGCTTTTTTCCATTTCCACGACAGTTCAACGCACTCCCATTCGGAGTGCATCGTACAGAACAGGCGCGCCTGTTTTTTCAGTTTTGCGCCGTAAAAGGCGTAGACCATGGGCATGAAATGATGCGCGTTTACGATATGGATGTTGTTGTCTTTAATTATCCCGGACAGCTGTCTCATGGCTGCCGGGTCAAAGCGTTTTACCTTTGGCACGTGGTAGAGCGGTATCCCAAGGTCTGAAAATTCCTTGAGCGGCGCATCTCCCTTGAACCACGCAACCGACGGGGCAAAGCGCGTCCTATCGAGCTTCGAGGCGAGCGTATGCACGAGGCGCTCGGCCCCGCCCATCTCCATCTGTACGATGATGAAAAGGACGTTTATCTTTTCGTGCGCCGGCGGCATGTCAGCGTGCCCTTCCAAGCTCAAGGTACTCTGCCTCGATCCGCTTCGTCCAGTCTTTGATGTTGTATCTGGCGTTTATCGTGCTCATGGCCCCAATGGACAGAGCTTCCCGTGCGGACGGATTTTTGTAAATCTTATCAAGCGCATCGGCTATTTCTTCCGGTTTGCCGGGCGAGACAAGCACGCCGTCCTTCCAATTCGCTACTACCTGCGGCACGCCTCCGACCGCTGATGCAACGCACGGAAGGCCCGAGGCCATTGCCTCCAAGAGCGCCAGCGGAGTCCCTTCGGTAAGCGACGGCAGGACAAAGGCATCCATGCAGGCGAGCCATGACTCCACGTCGCTTTGAAAGCCCGTGAGCGTTACCCTGTCAGCGATGCCCTTTGAGGCCGCAAGCCGCGTCAGGTCATCTTTTTCCGGGCCGTCCCCGATTATAACAAGCCTGATGTCCGCTCCGCTTGCTATCACCATCGAAGCCGCCTCTATCAGATATGCAACGCCTTTTTCTTTGCTCAACCTTCCGGCGTATCCCGCTATAAATGCGTCATCAGTGCAGGCGATGGAGCGGCGTTTCAAGGCGTTCTCTTCCTTTGACGGTCTCCTTTGCGACCCGGCCATGACCGCGTTCGGTATTACGACGATGCGCCTTTCCTTGATGCCGCCGGCGACAAGCTCCTGTTTCAGAGCCTCGGATACGGCGATGACCTTGTTCGCCAGCCTCAGGGCGATGAGGTCGAGACGATTGTACAGTTTGAGTTTGCCGCCCTGTTGTATGAAGCCGTGACAAGTGGATATGACCGGCAAAGAAAGTTTTTTCGCTGTCGGGATGCCGACGATGTCCGCGAAATATCCGTGCGTGTGCACAAGATCGAACGTCCCGCGCTTGAGGATCGAATGGATCAGTTTGAAACAGCGCGGCACGCGGAGGAAATCCTTGCCTTCCGACGACGGCCTTGTCGCCACGGGAACCCTGTGTATTTCAAAACCGGCCTTTTGAATCTCCTTTACGAATGCGTTGTCAGCCTCCCACGGGCGCACAAGGAGTATGGCGGATATGTCGAATCGGTTCTTGTCGACGTTCCTGAGAAAGTTGAGGCTTACCTTCTCCGCTCCTCCGAAATCAACAGGCGTTGCGATGTAGGCTATCCTCACGCCTATTCCCAGACCCCTTCGAGTCCCTCATGCCCGGCGCCGGTGAGACTCCTGATGAGCATGTCGGACGTCCATGCGAGAAAAGGCAGAGGATCGGCAAGGCTGAAATCGTCGTAGTACGAGGCGCGGATAGCAGGGAAGAAAAAATCTTTGAGAAAGCCGAGCCTTGATTCGGATGCGCGGAGGTGAGGCAAAAATCCCCTCAAATCTCCGCCGAGCCAGCGCGTTACGACGCCGGTCTTGAATCCTTCAACCGGAGTAACGTCGCCATTCATTATGAGTTTGTAGTAGAGGTAAGGGAAGTCCACGCCCGACGCGAGCGCCTGCGCCAGCGACCCCCAGAAGCGCGGATTCAAGTCTATGAGATACGGCGCAGCGGTCTTCGCGTCAACCACGAAGTCCGCCTGACAGACGCCGTGCCAGTTGAGATGCTCCAGCAATCTTTGCAGATTCGCCTCCGCCCGTTCGTTTCTTACGCTTATTCGCAGCGTGGCCTGTCCGCAGTTGACGGGATAGTCCCTGAGTTGTTTGTAGGCAACCTTTGCCCTGTATCGCCCGTGGGACATGAGCATGGCCACGCAAACAACCTCGCCGTTTATCTTTTCCTGCGCGAAGAATCTCTCCTGTCCGACGCCGTTTACGTCGTTGTGGTCAAGCAGGCGCAAGAGTTCGTCCGAAGAATCCGCCTGTGTTATCGCCCATCCGCCTCCGCCCTGACGCGGCTTCAAAAGTACTGGATAGTTGAGGGCGCGCGCCTCTGCCTTTGCCTGTGCGATTGTATAGCTTCGCGGCACCGGGATGCCGAGGTCAAGCGCGATAGAACTCCACCTGTCCTTATTGTGCGCCGTGAGTATCTGCTCATAGTCCGGCACGGCCAGCTTGACGTGCTTCTCAAGGGTTGATTTGTATTTTGATATCAGGAACGTCTCTTCGTATACGGGAATAAGGGCATGGGCCTCGACCTTTTTTATGTTCTCGATAAGAGCGCCGATGAACGCCTCCTGCTCGGTGAAGGGCGATGGGTACAGGAACCGCCCTTTCGAGTAGCGCGAGGAAAAAGACATGGAGCGTTTGACGAAGTCGGCCGTGTATACGTCTATCCCCTTTTGCCCGAGGCTTCTGACGACGTTGTAGGCGATACGGTTTCGCGCGTTGGTTACGATTACAGACACGGGGTTAGATGTTATCCATTGCAACGAGGTGTTCAAAGCTCTCTTGAGCGCGGAGCACGCTTGCGTTGCCCGTTTCCGACACCATTACAATCGCGGGCCGCTGGAATGCGAAGTTCGATGAGTACGATGAAAAATACGCGCCCGCGTCCATCACGGCAAGCACGTCTCCGGCGTTCAACTTAGGCAAGAGCCTGTTTTTGAACATCCAGTCGGCCGAGGTGCAAACCCTGCCCATGACGTTATAAAGCCTCTCCGGCCTTGCTTCGGGCCTGTCGGCCACAAAGGCCGCATGGTACTCGAAGTCGCAGGGAAAGGTCATCGAGAGCCTGCCTGCGCCTGTCATGGCATAAGTCGTCCCGTCAGGCCGTGTCTTTATCGTGTTGACCTTGGTCAGCAGGAACTCCGACTTGCTTGTTATGAGACGCCCCGGTTCTATGATGATCTTGGGCGTCTCTAATTGCAATTCGGAGCATTTGGCCTTTATCGCCTCGATAATCTCATTGAAGAAGGACTCTATCGGCGGGAAGTCGGCCACTTTTGGCGGAGAGGGCAGACAGCCGAACAGTCTGTACATGCCGTATTCGGCCCCGGACATGTTCTTTGTGGTCTCGACGCCGAAGCCTCCCCCGATGTCGAGATACTGCGCGACAAGACCGGTCTTCGCCTTCATCTCAGCCATGAACTCAACCGCACGTCCGGCGTAATGCTTATGCGTCGAGGCCCATCTGGAGTTGCTCGTTACATTGAAGTGGATGCAACTGAACTCAAGCCGCCCCTTGAGCGCGGCTATCCTTTCACAAACCTTCATAGCCTCGTTGCCATGAACGTCGAGCCCGAACTGCGACTTAGCGGAAAACCCGAGCCGTATCCCTACCCTTCCTTGGATTCTCAATTTGTCCGCAATCGTGAGAATCGTCTCGACTTCTTCCGCGGAGTCTATATTAATGGACAGGATATTCCTCCTGAGCGCGGCCTCAATGCTCTCAGGCGTCTTGGCAACGCCGTTATAGATCGTCATCTCGCCGGGGACGCCGAGCCTTTCCGCAAGCCAAAGTTCATAAGGCGAGATGACCTCCGCGCCAAGCCCTGCGCCGTGGAGTTCCTTCAGTATGCCCGGTATGCAGTTGGTCTTATAGGAATATAAAATCCTTGACCCCACTGGCGCGCAGTTGAAGGCGGCAAGCGCCCTCCGTGCGTCTTCAATGAGTTTTTTCCGGTTTACGACAAGCAGGGGAGAGCCGAATCTTTCCACGAGTTCAACGGCGTCTTGTCCGTTGACGCTCAAGCGGCCATTGGCGTTCACGTCAAGCCCCCAGAGCCCCAAGTCCGTTAAGCGGCCGGACTCCTCGGCCCTCGCCGCCCTGTTCACGAGGAAACGTGACGCCGTTTTTATGATGCGATTCAAAACGCTCATTTTTGTTCGATGCCGCGCAGTTTTTTCCTGACCGTCGCAGGGATGCCGGCGGCCATGACCCACCCGGGGATGCTGCCGCGCACAAGAGACTTGGCGCCGATAACCGTCATGGGCCCGATATGAGCGCCCGGCAGGACGGTCGTATCGCAACCGATCCAGACGTTATCCTCGATGGTAATGGGGAGGTATTGTTGCGGATAGAGTGCAGAGAGCTTTGTTTTATTGAACGTGCCCGCGTCCTGATGCGTTATGAGGGAGCACCCCGGAGATATCGCCGCGCCTGGGCCGATATTAATCGCCTCCGACAAGTCTATGGCGACATTGGCGCCTATGAAAACGTCGTGGCCGATATTGAGATTGCTTATCGGATGTTGAACCTGAATGAAATGCGCGTTTTCAATCCGTGCATTGCGGCCTATCCGCGCGCCGAGAAGCTTCAAATACGCGCTCCTCATCCGGGGATGAGGGATAAGCGGACAGAGCAGGGTCAGCAAGACGTATTTGACGATGTATTTCAGAAAAGACGGCATATCAGTTTCCGGCGGGTCGCGCCGCAACGGCTTTATGCGGCGCGCTCAGGCCGCCTAAAATAGTGGAGAAGGCGAAGAAGAGCGTGAACAACGTCGAGTAGGCTTGAGTCAGGAAGAAGGCCGCCGTCAAGTGTCCGACAAAGGCCACGATAAGAAGCGCGGCGATTGTCCGCAACTGGCCGTCGCAGGACCTTGCCCGCGAGCAGGTGAAAAAAGTTCTCATGCTGCTCGCCGTCAAGGCGAGGAACAGACTTATGCCCGCGACGCCGGTTTCCACCGCGACCTCAACGTATGAATTGTGGGGCGCCTGCCACTTCGGTATTGCGCCGATGTCAGCCCTCAAGTAGCCTATGGCGTTGGGGAAACAGTAGGCGCCGACGCCCGTGAAAGGGTTTTGTATAAGCAGGGTAAGCCCCCTTTCCCATATCTGAAAGCGTCCGAATTCATCGGTTACGTTGTAGTCGCTCCCGATGGAGGTAATCGTCTTATACCGTTCGACGTTGAGTCCGCCGCTCGCGAGCATGACGGCGGCGGCGATCGAGATGGTGGCAAGGAATATCGCCTTGTAGCTCTTTTTGATGCTCGCGCCGGTTGCGAATACCGCTACGGAGGCCGCAGATAGGCTCAGGAGGCCGCCCCTTGACGCCGTAAGCAGTATGACGGCGGTTGAAGCGGCGACATTGCACAGCGCAATGATCTTCTTGAAAAAACCTTCCCCGTTCAGCAAATAGAAAAAACTCAACGGGAAGAGCGATACAAGGACGTACGCGATGTCGTTAGGATCGAACATCGCGCCATATGTAAAGAACCTGCCGGCGGACATCGTGCCTTGCGTCAACGTGAAGAAGGCATAGAAAAGTGCGCATGCCGTCAAGATTAGCAGTACGCGCTTGAGCCTGTCAAGAGAATCCACCATGACGACGCAGATGAAATAAAAAAGAATATTGTTTGCATAACTGAACACTATAAAGTCGAAGGCCACGCGCCTGTGATAGGCAAATGGGATGCCAATCAGCATGACGGCGTAGAAGAGCAGGTATTTTTTTCCCTCTCCGGCAAGGAGCAAGGAGGCGTTTAACCGCCCGCCGTATCTGAAAATGATAAGGAGCAGCATGAGCGCGGTTAGAACGAGGGCGGGTCTGTAAGGGATAAGTTCCGCTATAAGGTCCTGCGGTCTGCCTATGATGACGAACAGCCATATCTGAAAGATGGCGAACATTTTTATGTTTCCGAACGCGGCGCGTCAAGCGTTTTGGCGAGCCTTCCGGTCAATGATACGATGTCGTAGGCCGATGCGCCTGTTGATACGGGATGGTGCCCATCCTTGTACGCCTCTATCATATCGCAGATATAGATTTTTATCGCCTCTATTTCATCATTCAGGAAGCATCTGCCGCTCCCTGTTTCATTTATGACGTCAGCGGTCGCGCCCGCCTCGGTCAGCGCGAGGATGGGCGTGCCTGAGCCGATATAGTCGTATACCTTTGCCGGTATCGCAAGCGGCTGTGCCGTGGCGAGCACGAGGAGCAGATGCGACATGCACATGACTTTCAGGGCTTGGGTCTGCGGGATGAAATCGCGTACTTCCACTATCGATTCGAGTCCGCACTCTCTTGCCACGTCCACGGTTGGGCGGCCGTCCGTGTATTTGCAGTTGCCTATGAGTTTCACGGCAATATCCGCGGCTTTGAGCTTTCCTTCGACAAGCAGTTCGCTTATCGCCTTGAACACCGGAACAGGGCTGCGCGTTTGATAGATGGTGCCGAGATAGGTGATGGTGAACACGTCGTACTTAGGAAGGCCGGACAACTCCCGGAATTTGTCCGTATCGATCCCGTTGGGTACATGCGCGAAAAAGCCGTCCGGCTTTTCAGGGTATCGTTCGGCCATGCTCCGGCGCACAGGGATGGTGTTGACGACAACCGCGTCGGCGTTTTTCACCACCATACTTTCCATCCAGCGCTCGATGGCCTCGGATAGGCCGCTTCTTATCGCCTGCGGCTTCATGCAAACGTCGTCGAGCCACGGGTCACGGAAGTCCGCGACCCAGCGAGCGCGCGTCAATTTTTTAATGATGAGACCGGCAAGGTGCGTCGAGTGCGGCGGGGATGACGTCATAACGCAGTCGACGCGGCGTTGGCGCAAGAGTCTTATCGCCTTGAAGGCCGCCCTCCAGACCCAGTTGCGATGTTCATCAGGCAGGAGGATAAGCGATATGAAGACCCTTTTCAGGGTCCAGCCTCGCCTTGTCGCTGGCTCAGGCGTATAGTTGTCTTTGAGTTCGGCAACGCTCACCTTTCGTCCGCTAAGCGCGCCGGAGAGCGTTGCCTTGAGCTTGAGGTATATATCCCTGATCCCAGTTGTCTTGCCTGTTTTGAATATCTCGACGCCTTCGACGTCCTTGAGCCGCGTCGCGTCGGATGCTTCGCGGTGAGCGTCTCTTACGGTAAGCACGGAGACGGCCCAGCCGAATCCGGGGAGGTGTTTTGCGAATCGCGCAAGACGTATCCCGCCGACCGCGTTGTCCGGCGGGAAGTGGTACGATATGAGGAGCAGTTTTTTCAATCAGCCGTGGACTTTGTAGTCCCAGCCGTTCTTTGTCGCCATATCGAGTAAAAGCGCGTCCGCGTAGAACTTGGCGGCCCAGTTGAGCAGTTGGAACGTCCCGTATCCGCCGTTGAACGGGTAGGAGCCTTTTACTCCGCCTCTTATTCCGGGGTCCGGATCAGCGCAGTTTTGCGTCGTCTTGATGAAATCAATGAGCTTTTGCGCGGCCTGCGCGTATCGCGCCTCGCGTGTGCGCTGATGGAGCCTCAAGAGTATTATAGCAAGCTGGGCGTCGCCGGTAAGACAGCTCCATCCAACGGTTCCTTTCCACTGTTTGTCCAGCCTGCCCGGGGGGAAGGCGTTTTCCTCGGCCACAACGAGCAGGTTGTCAACGGCGGTCTTTGCCGCGGATATGAAGCCTTCATTGTTCAGGAGCAGTCCGGTCTCCAGTACGCCGCGGATCGCGTAGCAGATGGTGTGCAAAAGCGGCCTGTCCGGGTCATACAGACAGTTGTTGGCGAACCAGCCGTTAGGCAGTTGGAATCTCAGGTTGTAAAGGATGTTTTTCTCAGCCGAACGGATGAAGGCGTCGTTGCCCGTTGACGAGCCGAGAACGGCCATTGACCATGCCACGCGGGTGTGGTAGACCGTGGTGTCCTTGCGCGCGAAGTTGTAACGGGCGTCCTCGTGGTAGCATCCGTCTTTGTCCTGAACGGACAGGAGATAGTCGCCGGCCCTGTTGCCGGCATCCAGATATTTTATGTTTTTCGTCTCCTCATAAGCCCTTGCCCATCCGAAGATGACCTGCCCGGTGCAGAATACGGACGGGATCGGGTCTTGAGGGTTTATCGCCCCGCCCCTGACCGCGCCGTTTTTCATCTGTATGGCCGTTTCCCAATCGGCCATCTTCACGGCACGGTTGGCAAGTTCTTTGTCGCTCAAGAGCCGCGTTGCCTCGAAAAAGGTCGGGATGATGTAGCCGGTCGTCTCAGGATAGGGCGGCTGCCAGCCCTTGCCGTCGAAGTACCTGTTCCATGCCGCGCTGTAGCCCCTTGCGACCCCGCCTTCCGTATGGGCGTCCTGGCCGCGTTTGATCCATTCGAGGGTTTCTTTAAGGTGATGCGCCTCGTCATGCTGCGGAAACGTTCCCTCGCGCTCCAACTCGGCCCAAGCCTCTTTGTTGTATGCCTTGCTGGTCTTGACCATCTGTTCGATTTTTTTTGCGGCCTTGCGTATCATATATCCTCTTTAACCTTTAGTCGGCGAAACAATCAACGCCGGCGCTGCCGTTCGGTTTGTCAACGTAGGTGATGACCTCGTTGACGGCCACCCTCGCCGTTGTTGAAGGCGCCTCGGCCGGGTACCCGAGCATCACGGCGCAGTATATCATGTAATGCGCCGGTATGTTCAGCTCGGATTTGAGTTTCGCCTGATTGACCGATTCGCTGTGGTACATGAGGCACGCGCCCAGACCCAATGCGTGCGCGGCAAGCACGAGGTTTTGCAGTGCAAACCCCGCGTCGAGGGCGGGGGCGTATATCTCCGGGTACATGCGCTCGTCAATGGCAAGGTATATCCTGACCGGCGCCTTTTCCAGCATGCTTTTATTGGTGCTGTCGCCCTCGACGACCTTGTCCATGCCGGATTCGACGATGAAGAACCGCCATGTCATCCGGTTGCATGAGCTTGGAGCAAAGGTTGCGGCTCTGACCATCTTTTCAATCTTGTCCCGTTCGACCGGCTTTTTCTTCCAGAACCTGACGCTCTTTCTACCTTCGATGATATTGAATATATCCGTTGAGCCGATGACCGGGTAGTCCACGTCGTCCGGCACAGGCTGGGTGAGCTTGCCCGCGCCCGCGTTCCATCTGTCGTATTGTTCAAGGGTTTCCCTTGCCCACAGCTTGTCAGGCCCCTCGGCGTATCCGCGCCTTTGCCATTCGTCAAGGGCGGATGAGAGGATGCGCTTTTTTTCCATGCCGCGTCCCGCCGAGGTATTTTCGCACCTCACGGCCTTGTCAAGGGCGTGAGAGAAATACCGTATGAGCTGGCCGAGTTGATCCTTGTCCATCTCGTCGGCGGTCTTTCTCATGGTGGCCGCGTAGATCATCTTCTGGCGCGTGTCGCTCACGTCCTTTTTAAGAAAGGCCATGACCCTCACCAGAACCCTGAACATCATATCTTTTGCCGTCATTTGAAAACCCCTGATTGGTCTATATTCGTTTTTCGATTTCCTGAATGGCGGATAGAGCGGAGGCGCGCAACCGGGCCGGGGCCGAATGGCCGTCAAACGGGATCAAGGTGTGCCTCATCGAGACGGAGCCGTCTTCGAGCGCGGCTTTTCGCTGGCCGTCGTTCACAATCTCAAGATAGAGCGCTTTCCCCTTGCTTGACCCCAGTTTTTTGCCCTCGCCGGCCCTCTCGCCTTCTTCAACGAGGAGCATCCAGCCGGACTCCGAGTCCTCGAATGTGAGAGACCGTGCATCGGATGAAAGTTTTGCATCGGCCCATGCCCTTACCGTGAAGAACGGCGCGGCGCCGCGTTTCAACTCGAACGTGTCGTTAAAATGGATGAAGGAGTCGGTAACGATCATGGTTCTGCTGAAGGGTAGAGCGGTGCGCGATATAAGCGATTCAGGGGTCATTCCTCCCATCACCCCAAAGCGGCTTTTCATGGCGTTTGACAGAAGGAGCTTCACCGGCATAAGCCCGCTCCTTTTCACGGTTGTGAATCGTCCGGCGGTCTTGATTATCAGCGTCCCGTTTTCCATTTCCGTAACGGATGCGTCCGTTACGTCGAGCGGCATATAATATTGCGACGAGTCCTTCATGGCCGGGATGAACCCGGCATGAAGGGGGTTAAAGTCGTTTAAGCGGCTACACCCCTTCATCTCTCCGACAAGCGAGCGAAGCGACTTTGCTTGGGGTTTTGGGCAGGTAAACGGTATTGACGGCAGCAAGTCGCGTCCGTTGAATTTCAAAAACAGCGGGGTAAGCGCCGTAAACCTCGGGTCAAGTAAATACTGTTCATAGTGGTTATGCCCCTTGAGATTGAAGGCCGCGCTCAAGGAGGCGCGCTTCCTGATAAGAAAGCCGGACTGTTTCATGTAATGGGTCTCGTCGGCGCGCTGTTCTTCGTGCAAGGGAGCGTCCTTTATCACGGCGGACAAAAGCAACGTCGTCATCATGAAGGCGTTGTATACGGTAACGTACATGTAGTTGTCAAAGCCGCATCTTTCGTCCTCAAGGGGATTCGGCGCTATGTACAGGTGTCCATCCTTGGCCGTGTGCGACGCGGCGAAGCGGTACAGGACGCGCTCAAAGCGCTTGAACCTCATTCCAGCCGGAACGTTGCCAAGCAGGTTGGCCGCAACGCGCAGAGCAAGCACGGCTGAGGCGTATCCGTACAGCGCGTTGTTGGTCCTCCCGTAGTAGAATGCCTCGCCGTCGTCGGCGGAAAGGTTTACGAGGCAATCAAGACCGGCAAGCGCCCGGTCGAGGATGCGCTTTTCTCCGCTTATTATCCCGTATAGAAGCGTCATCAAGGTTATCTTGGAATGATAGGCGAGCGACGGGATGCCTCTGGGGTCGAGCGCCTTGCGCGGAAAATCATAGAAGACGCCGTCATCCATCTGCCATTTGAGCGTATGCTCCATAAAGAAGGCCGCCTGCTCGGCGTCAAGCGCATCCCCGGTTATTTTGAACCTGATGAGAAGGTTTAAGGAACGCAGCGCGACGAAGTTGTTGCCGTAAGTGCCTGACGAGTTCAAGTCCGCGTGATGGCGCATATCCTTGACATATCCGGCGAGGGCGTCGCCAAGGGTTTCCCTGCCGTTTTCGTTGCCTTTTATAACGGCGGCAGCGATGAGAAAGGGGAGGTTGCTGAAGTCAACGCCGGCCTTTCTTTTTTCCGTGGGCACGCTAAGGTAATACCTCATTGCGCCGAGCGCCCTGTCGAGATATTCATGTTTTTCGGGGTTCAGGATATGGAGGATGATCCCGGCAAGCGTCATGTTGGCGTGATGATACTGCGCGTCGAGCGGCTGGGGGACGTCAGGAATATTCCCGTCGATTATCGCGCCGTCGGGCCTTTGTTGTTCCGCAAGAAATGAAAATATCTCCGACGCTTTCTTACAGTATGGCGTTGAAAGGACGGCGTCCAAGTCGTCGTTGAACGAGACGCCGCGCATGATGCTCGGCCATATCCCGAATGAGGCGCGCATGGTCATTGCGCCGCCGACGGCCCCTCCACCCTGTAGAGCGTCGCGTAGGCGTTCTTCCACAGCCGTTTCCAGTTGGCGGGCGGATCCGCGGCGAATTCAGGCTCCTTGTACCCGTAATCGTGCGTAAGCCACATGCTCACGTTGACCTTGAGCCAGTCCATGCGGAAGGCGTCAACGAGCACGAGGCTGTTGACCGGCACGTCAATCGTCTTCATCTCCTCGAAGTTCACCACGTTGGGATTGGCTGGATACCCTTGGAAGAACTCGATGCTCTTTGCCGTCAGCGGGTCGGTGTAGACCGTATCCGACGGCTTGATCAATTTTACCGCGTTTTTCAATTCATAAGCCGGTCTTGAGCGCTCCATGCCTTTTAAGGTATAGAATGTTGTGTATCCGCTTATCGCTATGACGATTGACGTAACCGTAAGCCCCCAGAAGAGGCGCTCCCTTGTCGCATCGGTCCCGATGCCGTCCCCTGAGCCGGGAAATAGTTTAACGATGAGCCCGGCCGTAAGGAGCGTCGCCGGGAGCATTATCTGATGCAGATACCGTTCAAGGAGCACGAGCGGCGTGTATGACGCGAAGGAGCAGGTGAAGAAGTTGTACATCAATACCAGCGTTATGAGCCAGAGCGCAGGGAAGGCGAATCTCTTGTCCCTCCAGTACAGGCCGTATGCGGACGCTATAAGGCCGATAAAGGGCAGGTAAAGATACCTGTCGTTGAACAGTATGGTCGTGGGGCCGCTCACGAACAGCCGCTTGACGAGCGCCTTTGCGTGGCTCGCCCCTGCCGGCCAGCCGAACCTCGACCCTTCGTAGAAGAGGTACGCCTTTGTCTGCATGAAGCTTCTTTCGTTCTCGTGCATCCTCAGCATGAAATCCCCCCTGATGTAATGGTAAACGGCCATCTCACAGAGGAGCATCGCGCCGGAGGCTATTGCGACGCCTATCCATAACGGCAGGTAGGACCTGAAGCCCCCTCTTATGAACGACAGGATCATCATCATGCCGGTGAACGGGACAAGATAGGCTATGGACTCTTTTGAAAGCCACGACAGGCCGAATAAAAGCCCGGCAAACGCCCCGCCGATGAAAAGGCGCGAGCCGGAAAAGTGTTTGTCCGAGTATATAAGCCAGAGTATGACGGCTACGCCGGCCGAGCCGTAGAAACTTGCTATGATGTCGGGCAGGAACGAGGTAGCGTACCAGACGTCAACCGGAAATATCGCCCACAAGAGCGCGGCAATCAGACCGGCTCTGCCTCCGAACAACAGGCGGCCGGTAAGATACGCAAGCGGTATGCCGGCCAGCGACAACAAAAACGGATAGGCAGCGAGCGACGCCTCATTTATGCCGAACACCCGGAATATTACGGCGAGCGGCGCTATGAGCGCCATCCTGTACGGCAGATGCGCCGGCGCGTTGAAGCTCGTTATGTAATTCTCCTGAACGAAGGAGGTGAAGTTGCCGTTGGCCAGCGCGTTGGCCAGACGCGCATATTC
>JACRCE010000105.1 GCA_016213015.1 Deltaproteobacteria bacterium
CAGCGTAGAATCTCGTCTTCAAGGAAATCAACCCAGCACCACTTTGTTGCACGAAGGAATTTGCCAAGGAACACGCTTTCATAATCCAAAGTGGTGCTGGGCTCGCAATGACAAAATAAGAATTAATCAGAGGTTCCTTAGTTTTTACACGGTCACGGTTTGCGGCCACTCACAACAATCATTTGACATCCAGACGCGCTCTCTGATATTTTGTATGGTGTGCCGACCATGAACGGAATTTTACTTGTTTTTCTCATTACATTCGCCGCATTCCTGCTGAATCTGCCGTTCGGGTTTCTGAGATACAAGACGAAGAGACTGTCGGCCAAATGGTTTCTATATATCCACCTGCCCATCCCGTTCATCTACGTCCTAAGGACGATCGCCGGGGTCGGCTATCAAATAATACCGATTATAGCGGTCGGCGCCATACTCGGTCAGCTCGTCGGCGGCAGGATCAACAACCTCATATCCGCGAAGGCGTCAAGAGATGCGTAATCTTCATCTCGGCCTCAGGTCTTCCAGACCGAGGCTCAAAGACCCGTTGAAACTCGATGCGCTTCTCTTGTCGTCCTGCGCCTCGCTCCCCATGACGACGCTGATCAGGGATTACGCCATAAAAAAGAGGTGGGCCCAATTCGCAGGAGACGCGGCCTCGGCAAAATCCGAACCCACGAGGCTCTCAGGAACCACGCTCAGTTGCAACGTAACCTCATCCGCATGGATGTCCGAGCTTTCCTACGCAAAACCGGAGATACTCAAAAAGATAAACAAGGCCATCGGCGAAAAGGCCGTGCTGGAGATCATCTTCAAGATCGGAGAGGTCAAGGGAAAAAAACCTTCACCGCCGCCCGGCTTAAACCATCGCCGGACGCCCACCAATGCCGAATTGGAAAAGGCGATCAGCATCTCAAGCGGGGTCAAAGACGACATCCTTCGCAACGCCATCAAGAACGCATTTTTGAGATCGCTTCAATAAGAATAGCGAAGGGCTTACCCCCCTCACCCTTCCCTCTCCCCCAAGGGGAGCGGGAAAAAAGAGATTATACAGCGGGCAACATCGGTTTTTACCTGCCTTGGCGTTTATTCCCTATTAAAGTTCTTTGGGCTTACCGCTGGCTAACCGCGGGTTAGCCCCGGCAAGGAATTGCTCATTTTGAAACCACGTCTTATCGCGCCTGCGGCGCGCCTCGCCGTGTAACCGGTCTTTCAAGAAAGGTAAGTCATATCAGCATACCGGCGATCGCAGCGGTCATGAAACTTGCGATGGTGCCGGATGCAAGCGCCTTAAGCGAGAGGCGCGCAACCTCTTTTTTTCTGTCGGGGGCTATTGCCCCGATGCCGCCTATCAGGATGGCGATGGACCCGAAGTTTGCAAACCCGCAGAGCGCGTAAGTGGTTATGGTTATCGCCCTCGGCGAGAGCGCCCCGTTTGCAATGAGTCCTTGCATCCTCTGATACGAGATGAACTCGTTGAAGACCGTTTTAACGCCAAGCAGTTCCCCGACCTTTCTGCACTCCTCCCAAGGCACTCCCATGATAAAGGCGAAAGGCGTGAAGACGTAACCCATTATCGTCTCGAAGGACGTATTCGCGTACCCGAAAAAATGATTCATCATGCCGATGAGCGAGACAAAGGCCAATAAGACCGCGCCTACCGTTACGGCAAGCCTCAATCCGTCTATTGCGCCGTCAGCCGCGGCCTCTATGACGTTCGCGTCGTCGGTCTTGATGGACGCGCCTGAGAGCGCGGCTGCGCTCTCCTCCGTTTCAGGTATCATCAGTTTTGATATGACTATGGCGGCCGGCGCGCTCATGACCGAGGCGGCCAGCAGGTGTCCGGCGCTTGCTCCGAAGCTGACGTAAACGGCCATGACGCTTCCGGCGATGGTCGCCATGAAGCCGGTCATCACCGTGAACAACTCCGAGCGCGTCATCCGCCTGATATATTCCTTGACGCCGGTTACGGCTTCAATGCCCATGAACACGAACATAGCCGCCAATAGCGACTCCGCCCCTGAGGCATTCATCGTGCGGCGCATGACCCACGCGAAAGCGAGCGCCACGCGCTGTATGACGTTGAGATGGCACAGTATCCCCATGAGGGAAGAAATAAATATGATGACCGGCAAGACCTTGAAGGCCAGTATCGCGCCTATGGACTGATCGCTTATCAGGTTGCCGAAAAGAAACCTTGAGCCTATGTCCGTAAAATCCAGCACAGCGGTCATGGCGAGTCTTGCGTAGTCGAAGACCAATTTGCCCGGGGCCGTCTTGAGTATCGCCGCCGCAAAGACGAACTGAAGCGCCACCCCCCATAGAACAAGCCTCCATGCGACCCGTTTCCTGTTGTCGGAAAACGCCAATCCCATCAAGATGAAAACCACAAGGCCGAGGGCGCTTATAACCCGTTCCATCTATTCATCCTCCCCTGCTTATAGATTGCGTTTGAACAGCATTATGCCGCCCGCTACCGTAACCGCGGAAAAAACCCCAAGAAAGATTATGTCTCCCCCGATGGCTGAAAACCCGGCGCCCTTGAACAGCAACGCCCGCAGGGCGTGCACGGAATAGGTCTCAGGGTTTATCGACGCGAATGCGCGGAGCCATCGAGGGAAGCTCTCCACCGGATAGATCGCCCCGCTCGGGAAGAAAAAGATGACGTTCAGAAAGCCGCCGAGGACGCCCACTATCCTCGGATGGTTTATCCTGCCCATTATGATGAACATCATGCCCTGAAGACCGAGCGTGGACAGTATTATGACGACGAGCATCAGAGCGACGCCGGACGGATTCAACAACTCGAAGAGCTTCATGCCCGATATGAGAGAGGAAAAAAACAGGACGATTACCGCGATGGCGGTGGTTATGATAAGCCCGCTCGCAACAAGACCCATGACAATATCCCGCTTGGTAAGCGGCGTAAGCAGATAGCTTTCGTCCACCCCGAGGAATCTGTCCATGACGAGGTTGAACGCTCCGGTCATCATGGCCCCGAGGAATATGGCCATTATCACGACGCCGGGTATGAGCGTCTGATCGTAGTCGAACTTGGGGTATAACTCGATTGAGCGCATTTCAACGGCGGAGTGGACGCGCTCATCCCTTATCTTCACCGTCTCGTCGCCGAATCGGGCGATGGCCTTAGCAAGGGCGTTCTGGATAGTGGCGGAGGATACGGTCTCGGCATTGTCAAGAAACAGACCGGTCTCGGCCCCTTTCCTCCTGCTTATGTCCCTGCCGAATCCCGGCGGAATGACAAGCACAGCCTTAAAAAGACCGTCCCTGACCCCCTGCATGGCAAAGGATTCGTCCTGAATTTCAAAAAGCCGTATCGAACCGGTGGACGATTCGACCGTCTTTACAAGGGCGGCAAGCCTTACGGCCTCCGGCCCTTTATCCATGTCAACGAGCGCCAGCGGCAGACGTTTAAGCTCGCCCTGAAAGGAGTTGCCGAGTATGACAAGATATACCAGCGGCATCAGGATGCTGACCATCACGACGATCGGGTTTCTTACGAACTTCCTTACGTCCCTTTCGAATATGGCGAAAAAACGATTCATGCGGTTATCTTGAGAGCTTCGTCGGCACTCCCGCGCCGAGGAGGAAATTAACCTTCTTAGCCTCCTCGTCGCGTATCGGCCTTCCGGTGAAGTGTATGAACACGTCCTCGAGCGTCTGCTGCTTGAGAGTAACGCGCCGCACGGGCGCGCCAAGGCGTTTCAAGGCGTCAACGAGCGCGGGTATTATCTCGGCGCCGTTGCCGGTGGACACGATGAGCGTATCGCCGGTCATGGCGCATGAGGTTACGTTGCTTATCGTCCTTACGAACTCGGCGGCCTTGTGAACGTCATAGCCGGATATGTCAAGCTCAACCACGTCCTTTTCAGGTATCTGTTTTTTCAGGCCTTCGACGGTATCGAGCGCCACGATCCTGCCATAGTCTATTATCGCCACCTTGCCGCAAAGCGCCTCGGCCTCCTCCATGTAGTGCGTGGTAAGCAATATGGTAAGGGCGTCCGTTGCCATGAACCTTTCGAGCAGGTCCCATACGACGTGCCTGCTCTGGGGATCAAGGCCGATGGTAGGCTCGTCGAGGATGAGGATGGACGGCTTATGCACCAGCCCCCGCGCGATCTCAAGCCTTCTTCTCATGCCGCCGGAATACGTCGCGACGAGGTCGCCCGCCCTGTCATGCAAACCGACGAGATTAAGCAACTCGGCGATGCGCCCTGCGCGTTCCTTCTTCCTCATGCCGAAAAAACGCGCATG
Organism: Deltaproteobacteria bacterium; assembly: GCA_016213015.1. Lineage (GTDB taxonomy): Bacteria > Desulfobacterota > GWC2-55-46 > GWC2-55-46 > GWC2-55-46 > JACRCE01. The sequence continues at coordinate 4,273 of JACRCE010000105.1, forward strand.
TATGTCGAGTATCTCGCGTCCGGTGAGGTCCAAGTCGCTTGTCATGGCCTGAGGTATGACGCCTATGACCTCCCTGACGCTTGCGCTGTGTTTCGCCACGTCATAGCCGCCGACCTTAGCGGAGCCGGACGTCGGCTTTATGAGCGTGGTCAGTATCCTTATCAGCGTGGTCTTGCCCGCGCCGTTCGGGCCGAGAAGCCCGAAACACTCCCCCGAAGGGATGGACATGGATATGCCGTCAACCGCGACGACGCCCGGGTAGACCTTCTTTAATTCGTTTATCTCGATCGCATAAGACATATAAGGAAGTTATCGGTTATCGAGGTGAAACCTCACCGTAACCGTCATGCCGGGTTTTAACGTCCCGTCAGGCTTGGTAATCCTCGCCTTTACCCTGAATGATTTTATGTCGCTTCTGCCCCGCGTAACGTCGCGCTGAGTCGCAAAGGCGGCCAGTTCCGATATTTCCGTAACCACGGCCTCTACCGGCTTTTGGTTCCGAACAAACACCTCGGCCCTGTTGCCGAGGCGTATCTCGGGTATCCGCGTCTCGTCTATGTCCACCCTTGCCCATATATTATCAAGGTCGACCACCGTGTATACGGACGCGCCAGCCTGCGCCCTCTCGCCCGCTTCAAACGACTTGAGCGCGATGACGCCGTTTATGGGCGACCTGACCGTTGAATCGGCAAGCTGTGTTTGAATCACCTTGATTCTCGCCTGTTTCTCGGCAACCAGCGCCTCTGCCGTCTCGATACGCGCATTTGCCGCCTTGATATTGATACCGGAATTTCTCACCGCGACGGCGGAGCTCTTTTGCCGCGCCGTTGCCGACGCGTGCTGCGCCTTCAATGAATCATAGTGCGCCTGAGCCGCGTCCATCTCCTTTTTGGAAACAAAGCCTTCAGCGATAAGACCCTTGACGCGCCCGAGGTTTTCCTGAGCCTCGTCGGCAAGCGCCTTGACCCTGAGCGCTTCCTCCTTTGCGGCAACGGCCTCATGCCCTTGCGCCTCCAGCGCGGCAGAGGCGTTTTCCAAGCCGATCCTCGCCTCGCCGAGCGACCGCATGGCGCTTAACGCGACGGCCTCGCCTTCAACAAGCCGCGCCTTCAACTCGTCCGACTCAAGCCTGAATGCGGCGTCCCCCGTCTTTACGGCGGAACCCGCGTCGCAACACATCCATTCAAGCGCGCCTTCGAGCTTGGTCGATAGTTCAACCTCGACCGCCTCCATCTCGCCGGTTGTCTCCATGTATGCGACTGCCGCGGGTTGTTTGAATATCCTCGGATACGCCGCGATCAACGCAAGCGCGCCAAGGATAATCACAAGACCGATGCCGATAAGCATCTGAAACCGTTTTCCCGCCATCGCCATGAAAAATCTCCGATAAGACGCTGTCAAACAATCGGCATTATAACTATATCAGAATAGGAACGGTCATGGGAATGAACGATGAACGGCGTAGGGGCGCACCTGCCGAGAAGGGCTCTATTACTTGACGCGGGTAACGTTTCCGACTATTTGTCCGCTTACCTCGATTGCGCCGTCCTGCGACGCGGCAACCGAACCCTCGTCCCAGACTTTACCGTCGGCTCGCCAATAGCCGTTTACCACCAACGGCTCATCGGCGTTGAGTATCTCGATTGGCGGCTTCTTGAGCCTGTACCGGGGCGTAAGGAACAGGCTGGAAAAGCTCATGTCCTCGAACTCGACCTTGGGGCAGTTTACGACAAGCCAGTAGTCCGTAACCGTCTCTCGCTTTGGTTCCTCGCCTTTGTGCGTCTGGATCATCGCGATGATATTCGGCTCCTTCACCATGCTCTTGGAGCCGCAAAGGGACTCGACCAGATCGCCTTCTATTACGTTGGCGTTGCCGCCCGCGGCAAAATTGCGCGGCTCGCCGACCTCTATCCTTACACGCATTGCAATGCCTCCTTAAAGACCGTGAACCGTGAACGTTGTCCGTGATCGTAAAAGAAAAATCTTTTATTGGAGCGGGCCGCCGGGAATCGGTCTTCGCTCCCGCTCGTCTTCAAACCCCGGCCTTCAAATGCGTTCCCAAGCCGGAAGCTCTGGGAACGAAAAAACTCGAAAGGCGTTCGATTCCTTCGAGTTCGCGTAAACTATGGAGCGGGCGACGGGAATCGAACCCGCGTCTAAAGCTTGGGAAGCTTTCATTCTACCATTGAACTACGCCCGCGACATCTCGGCTAACGGTGTTTTATACCTTAGAACAAGGTGATAGTCAAGAAGAAGCGGCTTTACAGACCGGCTGAGACCTCCCCCTACCCACTCCTTGGTAAGGAGGGGAGCAAAGAATCTCCTCCCTCTTTTTTCAAGGGGACCTTTGCATAAGTCAAAAAAGAAGGGATCGCAAGCCGTCATTGCGAGCCCAGCACCACTTTGGATTATGAAAGCGTGTTCCTTGGCAAATTCCTTCGTGCAACAAAGTGGTGCTGGGCGAAGCAATCTCGTCTCTTGGTAAATCAGCGAGTTACGAGATTGCCGCGTCGCAAGAAACCGCTCCTCGCAATGACAAGCACGTTCTTTATGCGGTTATGCAAAGGTCTCTTTTTCAAGGGGAGGTACGGGTGGGTGCCGACATCAACCCACCTGAGCAAGCTCAAGCCTTGCTTCCCAACGAGACCTCAAGACCTTTCTTATCAGAACGCCTTCAGGCCCGGCAAGCTCAGGGTTTGACTCCAAGTAAGCGAACGCATCGTCGCGCGCGGCCTTGAGGAGCGTTGCGTCGGTCAAGGCGAACGACAGCCTCAGGTCCGGAAGACCCGACTGCCTGACGCCTGTGAAGTTGCCCGGGCCGCGTATCTTCAAGTCCTCTTCGGCGAGCACGAAGCCGTCGCAAGTCTCGGTCATCACCTTGAGCCTTTTGTATGTGTCCTCGGAGTTCGTCCACGCGGCAAGCAACATGCACAGCGACGGTTTTGCGCCCCTTCCCACCCTGCCCCTCAACTGATGCAACTGGGCCAGGCCGAACCGCTCGGCGTGCTCGATGAGCATGATTGTGGCGTTCGGCACGTCAACCCCCACCTCGATGACCGTCGTTGACACGAGGATATGCGTGAGGCCGTCCTTGAAGCCCTTCATTACGGACTCTTTTTCAGCGGTCGAGAGTCTGCCGTGGAGAAGTCCAATCCTGTACTCAGGGAATATATCCCTCTGAAGGTGCTCCTTCATGCTCGTCGCGTCCTTGAGGGACAACTCCTTGGACTCCTCCACGAGCGGATATACGATGTAGCACTGGCCGCCCGTTGCCAGTTCCTTCCTTATCGCCTGATACGCCGCGCCCCTGCCGCGCTCTTTCAAGATGCGCGTCCCGATTGGCTGTCTCCCCGGCGGCAGTTGATCTATTATGGAAACGTCAAGGTCTCCGAAGACCGTCATTGCAAGCGTTCTCGGTATCGGCGTAGCGGTCATCAGCAGTATGTCCGGGGATACGCCCTGCGCTTTTTTGCGAAGCTCTCCCCTTTGCACCACGCCGAAACGGTGTTGCTCGTCTATGACGACAAGCCCGAGGTTTGCAAACTCCACGTCTTTTTGTATCAGGGCATGAGTGCCGACGACAAGGTCTACCGTGCCCTCCCGTATCTCCTTGAGCGCGGCGCGCCGCTCGCCCGCCTTCATAGCGCCCCTGAGAAGCGCTGCGCGGATGCCGATGTTTTCCATATAACGATGAATCGTAAGGTAGTGCTGTTCGGCCAATATCTCGGTGGGCGACATTATCGCGCTCTGATAGCCCGATTCTATGGCCCATAACGCGCTGATAAGGCTGACGACGGTCTTGCCGGAACCTACGTCGCCCTGCAAGAGCCTGTTCATGGGCAAGGCCGCTCTCATATCTTTCCTGATTTCGGAAAGCGCCTTCTCCTGAGCAACGGTAAGTGAAAACGGCAGGCTCTCGCGCAGACGCGCCTCAAGGCCGGATGAGGCCGTCCCTGCGGCCTTAAACGAGATGCCGCCCTCTTTTTTTATCGCCCTTCTCCTCATTGCAAGGCCAAGCTCCAGCATAAAGAGCTCGTCAAACGCAAGTGTTCGACGGGCCTCGCGCGCTTTTTCCAAAAACAAGCCGGACGATTGAGGCAGATGTAGAGCCTCAAAGGCCGACGATTGCTCCAAGACGCGCCGCCTTGAGCGTATCGCAACGGGCACGGAGTCAACGGCCTTATGTCCGTAGTCCGCGGCGATTGAGCCGAATATCTTTCTAAGGGTCTTTTGATGAAGGCCGTCAAGCTGAGAGTAGACCGGCATAACGCCGGAGAGAGAAGCGCTCGTCTCGGTTTCGTCCATCACCTCGATGTCCGGGTGTATCATCTCGAACTGATGTCCGAACTTCGACACGCGGCCGTACAAGAGCAGTCTTGACCCGCTCTTGTAACGATCTTTCATGTATGAGAGCTTGTAGTGGAACCATTTGATCTTCAAGATGCCGGTGGAATCATCGGCGGCCATCTCAAAGACCTTGCGCCTCCCGTAACGCGCCTCGGAGGAGGCGATGACCGTCGCTAAAACCGCGACGTCCTCGCCATTCACAAGTTCGCGCACCTTTTTCAATCTACTCCTGTCCTCATAGCGAAGCGGCAGGCAATAGAGCGCGTCCTCCACGGTCAAAAGGCCCTTTGCGGCAAACCTCTCGGCCAATCTGGGGCCGATGCCTTTGATAAACCTTAGCGGCGTCGCAAATGCCTTGAGCCTCTCGTCGGCCTCTTGTTCCGTAAGAGGCGGCTTTGCCGCTGACGCTGGATGCATTGGAGAGGCATCGGCATCCAACAAGCGCATGGCCTCGCATATACGTTCCTTCTTATAATCGGTTGGAAGGGAATCGAAATCAAGGAACAGACGTTTGAGCGTCGTTATCGCGGAAAGGTGAGCGTTGGGCACATGATGCGCTTCAGAGTCGCACAAGGACGAGACGAGCGCGTCAAGCCCCTTGATAGAGCCGATATGCGCGAAGGAATCCTTTGACGCGAATGCAAGCGGACGGGAAAGCGCGTCCTTTATGCGTTCGATGCCGGTTTTTTCATGGCCGGTTTTGTCAAGGATGTCCTTGCCCACCGGAGCACCTCACATCTCGACGCGGGTAATTACGCCGTGCAACTTATTAGGGGGCAGTTTGTAGAATTGAAGGAAGGTCGGCGTCAGTTTTTTTATGATGGAAAAGACCTTCCACACCGGGTTTTCCGTGGCAATCTCTTCAAGGCCGTAGAAGATCGTCTTTTCGTTGATCGACGAAGCCTTCAATATCTCCTCTACGTCGACGATCTCCATATAACCCGACTGTATCTCGAAAGTCCTCAGGCCTGGAGCAAGAGGCTCCTTGAAGTTATAGCTCAGGCCGTACGGCTCGTCCGTCCTTGAAATCGAGACGATCACGTTGTCCTCGTAGATGATATTGTTCTTGAACATGGTGTGGACTATGTACGGGGCTATCTCTTTGTCGTCCTTGGCGAAGAACAGCGCGGTACCGCTTATCTTGCAAAGCCCTTGGTATATCTGGTTGTAGCCGATAAGAAAGGCGTCCCGGTTGAGCGGACGGAGCGCCCTGTACAGCCGCCTCTGGCCCTTGGTATATATAAGTATCATGGCAAGCGGAAACATGGCGATTACGATTGACCAGTACCCGCCGTGCGGAATCTTGAAAAAGTTGGCGAAGAGAAAGACCACGTCGATAAAAGTAATGACTCCCGCGATGAAAAAATTGACGACGTTGCCCCTCATCAGGAATATCCATGACATCATTATGCCGGTAATGGCCATGGTGCCGGTAACGGCAAGGCCGTAAGCGGCCGCGAGGTTATTAGAGGCCCTGAACACGTACATGATGAACAGGACGCACGCGAGCAGGAACCAGTTTACAAAGCCGATGTATATCTGGCTCCGCATCTCCCTTGACGTGTAGTCCACCTTGAAAAGCGGCATCACGTGCGTGGTGATGCCCTGATAGACTATCGAGAACATGCCGCTTATCATGGCCTGCGACGCTATGATGGTCGCCGCGATGCTCAGGAGCAGGAACGGAACATAGAGTATCGCGGCGTAATGGTAGATCATCTCGAAAAGGACATTCTTCGCCTCGGGATGCGCCATGATGAACGCGCCCTGCCCCATGTAGTTTATGACGAGCACGACGAAGACGAAGTACCACGCCTTCACTATGGGCATCCTGCCCAAGTGTCCCATGTCCGCGTAGAGGGCTTCGCCTCCGGTGGCGCACAGGATGACCTCGGAAAGTATGAAGAACCCGGACAGACCGTTGTCGAACAGCAGCCGTATCCCATAGTACGGATTCACCGCCTTCAAGACCTCCGCATAATCGGATATGGCAACGAGGCCGGAGACGGCGAGGACGGAAAACCATACGACCATGATCGGGCCGAACGCCCATGCCACCTTTTCCGTGCCGCGTCTCTGGATTGCAAAAAGCAAGACGGCTATGACGCCGGCAACGATGATGAGCTTGTTCTGGCTCACTTCTTCAAAGCCGGGTATGAGCAGGGTTCCCTCGACCGCGCTCAGGATGCTGATGGCCGGCGTTATCACGCCGTCGCCGATGATGAGGGATATGCCGATGAACGACAAGGCGGTTACGAAACCTATCTGTCTCGTGCCCTTGAGGTACGGGGCGAGCAACTCCCTAAGAACAATGGTGCCGCCCTCGCCTTTATGTGAAAGGCTCGTTGCAAGCCATGCGTATTCGATTGTAACCAGCGTTATAAGCGTCCAGACGATTAGAGAGATGACTCCGACGACATTGTCAGGGGTAGGCCTCGTGAAAAGGAAGATGACGGTCAGCGTGTATATCGGCGACGTTCCGATGTCGCCGAAGACTATGCCGAGTGATTTTATTATCTTGTCCATTGTCCGGTTATACCGCCTCAAAAAATCAAAGACGGGTCAAGGCCGACCCGTCTTATGCGGCACGCTCTATATGCTTATGCGTTTAACTGTGCATGATACTCCTGAATCGTCTTCACGGCAAGCTCATTTTTAAGCAGCGCCTTTATGCCCAATGCCGCGGCCTTTGCGCCGGCCACGGTCGTAAAATACGGAAGCCCGAACTCCAGAGACGACCTTCTTATGGAATAGGAGTCCGCCACGCTCTTCGCGCCGAACGATGTGTTGATGACCATGTCCACCTCCCTGCTCTTTATCCTGTCAACGATATTCGGTCTGCCCTCGCCGACCTTATATACGTGTTCAGCCGCGACGCCGCGCCCCTTCAGATACCGCGCGGTGCCGTCGGTGGCTATTATCTCGAAACCGGCGTGAATCAGGTCTTTTGCAACCTGCGCTGTCTCGGCCTTGTCCTCGTCTCTGATGCTGATGAATACGCGCCCGGCAAGCGGGAGTTTGTTGCCCGCGGCGATCTGCGCCTTGGCAAAGGCGGAGCCGAAGTCATCCCCTATCCCCATGACCTCTCCGGTGGACTTCATCTCCGGGCCGAGGAGCACGTCTACGCCCGGAAATTTTATGAACGGAAAGACCGCCTCCTTGACCGAGGTATACGACGGCCTTATCTCGTTCGTGAATCCGAGAGAGGCAAGGGTCGCGCCGGTCATCACCTTTGTCGCTATCTTGGCAAGGGGGACGCCTATGGCCTTGCTTACGAACGGCACGGTGCGGGAGGCCCTTGGATTGACCTCGAGCACGTAAACCTTTTCACCCTTGACCGCGAACTGCGCGTTCATAAGGCCGCACACCTTCAGCTCCATGGCCATGAGTTTCGTTTGCTTGCGTATCTCGTCAAGCACGGTCTCGGCGAGCGAGTACGGCGGTATGGCGCAGGCCGAGTCCCCCGAATGTATCCCTGCCTCCTCTATATGCTCCATGATCCCGCATATCACGGCCTCTTTCCCGTCCGATATGCAGTCAACGTCAACCTCTATGGCGCTGCTGAGGAAGTGATCCGCGTATATGTCAAGGTCCTTGTCCGGCGAGATGATCAGCTTGCGCAAATACTCGTGCAACTCGTCGTCGTTATAAACTATCGCCATTGCCCTGCCGCCGAGCACGTAAGAGGGCCTGACGACAATCGGGTATCGCGCCTTGTCGGCAAGTTCTTCTATGCCGGCGTACTCTCCGCTCTCAAACGCCTTCTTGTTCGGGCGGATGTCGAAGCCCTCCGGATAATGGAGTCCAAGCCTGTCAAGCAAGGCGCGGAACCTGAATCTGTCCTCAGCCTCGTCAATCGCCTCAGGCGAGGTGCCGATGATCTTGACGCCCGCGTCCTTCAACCGCCTCGCGAGCTTCAAAGGCGTTTGTCCCCCAAGCTGGACGATGACCCCCCACGGCTTCTCCTTCTTTACTATCGCCATCACGTCCTCAAAGGTCAGAGGCTCGAAGTAGAGCCTGTCGGATGTGTCATAGTCGGTCGATACGGTCTCAGGGTTGCAGTTGACCATGATGCTCTCGATACCTAGTTCCTTCAAGGCAAAGCTCGCGTGAACGCAACAGTAGTCGAACTCGATCCCTTGGCCGATGCGGTTCGGCCCGCTTCCGAGTATCATTACCTTCTTGCGCGACGTCGGGTAAGCCTCGCAGGCCGTTGACAACGCGCCGTTAACGTAAAACGGCCGCTCATGCGTTGAATACAGATACGGGGTGTGCGCCTCGAACTCGGCGGCGCAGGTGTCAACGGTCTTGTACACCGTCTCTATCCCTGCCTTGAGAAGGGTCTCGGATATGACGGCCTCGGACGAGCCGGTAATCTCGGCAAGCGTCTTGTTTGAAAAGCCCATTGACTTGGCCTTTGCTAAAAGATCGGGAGAAACCTCAGCCCCGCCTTTAGCCTGCCAAAATATCCCCTCCTCCACCTCCACGATCTCGCGTATGTTATTCAAGAACCACCTGTCAATGCCGGTCAATTCGGCGATTTCATCCACGTGCAGACCCGCTCTAAGCGCCTCGGCAACGTACCATAACCGCTCCTGACGCGGGGTCTTGAGCATTGAACAAATGAGGCTCCTCTCGTCCGGCGTGGGTTTGAAGGCTGGTTCCTTGCGCCCGGAGCGCACCTTTCTTTCAAAACCGAAACTGCCGGTCTCAAGCGAGCGCATGGCCTTGTGGAGCGCCTCCTTGAAGGTCCTGCCCATTGCCATTGCCTCGCCGACCGACTTCATCTGCGTCGTGAGCGTCGCGTCAGCGTTGGCAAACTTCTCGAATGTGAAGCGCGGTATCTTCACCACCACGTAGTCTATCGTCGGCTCGAAACAGGCCGGGGTCTTTTTCGTTATGTCGTTGGGTATCTCGTCCAACGTATAACCCACGGCGAGTTTGGCGGCCATCTTTGCGATGGGGAAACCGGTTGCCTTGCTTGCAAGGGCGGACGAGCGCGACACACGCGGGTTCATCTCGATTACCGTTACCCTGCCGTTTTCAGGGTTTACCGCGAACTGGATGTTCGATCCGCCGGTATCAACGCCTATCTCCCGTATGATCCTTATGGAGGCGTCGCGAAGCGATTGATACTCCTTGTCCGTAAGGGTCTGAGCCGGAGCCACGGTTATCGAATCACCGGTATGCACGCCCATTGCGTCGAAGTTCTCGATGGAGCATATTATCACCACGTTGTCCGCGGTGTCGCGCATGACCTCCAGTTCGTACTCCTTCCAGCCGATGACCGACTCCTCCACGAGTATCTCGCTTACCGGGCTGAACTCAAGTCCGCGCCTCGCCATCTCCTCATACTCTTGAAGGTTGTAGGCGATGCCGCCGCCGGTCCCGCCGAGCGTGAACGAAGGCCGTATGACGACAGGAAAGTCCATCAGCCCGATTATCTCAAGCGCCCTCTGGAAGTTTCTTACGTTGTAGCTCCTCGGCACCTCAAGCCCGATCTTGAGCATCGCGAGCTTGAAAAGCTCCCTGTCCTCGGCCTTCTTGATGGCCGGGAGTTTCGCGCCGATCATCTCGACGTTATACTTATCCAGAATACCGGCCTCGGCAAGTTTTACGGACACGTTGAGCGCGGTCTGCCCGCCCATAGTGGGAAGGAGCGCCTGCGGCCTCTCCCGCTCGATAATCTTCTCCACGGACTCCACGGTTATAGGCTCGATGTACGTCCTGTCCGCAAGGGTCGGGTCCGTCATAATGGTGGCCGGATTGGAGTTGACGAGCACGACCTCATAGCCGTCGTCCTTCAATGCCTTACAGGCTTGTGTGCCGGAGTAGTCGAACTCGCAGGCCTGGCCTATTACGATAGGCCCTGAGCCGATGATGAGTATCTTTTTTATGTCGATGCGTTTTGGCAAGGCAGTTCACTCCATATTCCGATGCAATTCTATTTCAACAAACCAACTTCATAGACAAAAACCTTCGCGTATCGAAGCCATTCATCAGCTTGCTCTTTTTCAAAACTAACCAGCTCTATGTAATCTCCACGCTGACGGGCTTCAAATAGCTCATCATAGAATCGCCCTGTATCATGGCTCACAAGCCCAGTTTTTACAAAATACTTGTGAAAGGCGGCCCTTACGCCTGAATGTTTTTTGAATTTGACGCCTTTTTGGAACAAAACCGCGCTAACCGTATAAAAACAGGCATAATAAATACGATTAACGGAAAAAGCAACTCTACCAGCTTTCAATTCGTCCTCGGCGGCTTCAAGAGAATCCTTGGCTTTTGCCATCCAATAAGCGACTATGCCGCTTATCGACTCCTCTTGGTTCATAGCAGGATGGCCTCCTCTTCAATAAATGAATGGATCGGCAGAAACGAAATGCGTCCCCTATCCCACTCATCTTCCGATAGAATAAGCGGACTTAGATTCGTATCAAAAGTAAGATTTATGTCAAATACGGCGTGTATTATCTCTTTCCTGACTGCGTCGGATACCGCGCATGGAAGGAGAATAAGAACATCTAAATCAGACTCTTCGTCGGCAACCCCGGCTACCTTTGAGCCGAATATCTTTATTTTCAAAACCGGCCATGTTGCTTTCAGAACGGATGCCAATCTGTTTAACGCCAATAGTTCAGTCTTTGACAGAAAACCTTTTTTAATCAGCGTTCTTATGGTTGTTATATGCATAAAATGCCCCCTCTACGCTCAAACCATCTACGCGGCTGAATAAAATATCTCTCCGTGCTTTGCATATTCGACGATGGACAACGCGCCTCCGTCCCATTCATCCGTGGTCATTGCAATTGCCTCGATCGGCGCGAAGACCTCATAGATGGCGCCTGACAAAACGTCGAGGCGCTCCCAATATCCCTTGCCGTTAAAATCGTCCGACACGACAACGACGTCAATATCGCTCCCATCCTTAAACGTGCCCGTCGCATAAGACCCGTAGAGGATCAACTTTGAAATCCTTATGCCCCTTGATTCAAGGGCCGTCTTGAACCTTGCAACCTCTCCTAAAGCCGCTTTTTTATCCATTGGATAACCTCCTTGCTTCCGTCAAGAACTTCGCGTACCGCCTCTTTTGTGTAATCGCTCTGTAGTTTTTCCAAGTCATCAGGGTATCTGGTGGCGATGTTGGCCTCGTTAAGCCTTACTATGAACTTGCCCGTCTTTTCAGCAGGGCTGACGTCCACCCTGCTCAACAAATAAACAAGATTGTGAACCCTGGGCGGCGTTTCGCCGAGCTTGTGCCGATAAAGACCTTTTATAGCCTTCTCAACCGCCTGATGACACATGAATACGGCATAGAAATACCTTCCACCGCCGAACATGAATTCGGCTGTTTCAAGGTCATAGTCGGCCTGTTTAAGCCACTCGGTTGGGGCTATGCTCATAATCAACCTTCGCTACCTTGACGGAACAGATTGCTTCAAAAACAGCCAATACCAATGGCGCTCTCGCTACGCTCAGCCCATCCTGCGCTACTATTGGCTCAAGATAATATCCAACATTTCACGTATATTCTTACAAAAAATTGCAATAACGAAGCCTATTGAAATATTGAGTAAAGTACCTATGGAAACTATGATTAATTTTCTTTTCTGTCATTGCGAGCCCAGCACCACTTTGGATTATGAAAGCGTGTTCCTTGGCAAATTCCTTCGTGCAACAAAGTGGTGCTGGGTTGATTTCCTTGAAGACGAGATTCTACGCTACGCGAGAATGACGGATCGGCGAATTAATCAGATCTTCCATAGTTTCAACTCGTACATAATCTTGTCCTTCTCTGTAAGCCCGTAGCCCGATGTGTTGAACGCAGCGTTGCCCATCACATCACCCCTTCCCCCTCTCCATCTCCTCCGTAAACCTCTTAAAGAGATAGTGCGAATCATGCGGCCCGGGGGACGCCTCAGGATGGTACTGCACGGAGAAGACCGGCAGGTCTTTGAGCCTCATGCCCTCGACAGTACGGTCATTGAGATTTATGTGCGTAAGTTCGGCTTTGCCTTTTATCGAGTCCATGTCAACGGCAAAGCCGTGGTTCTGGGAGGTTATCTCGACCTTTCCAGTCGTCAGGTCCTTGACCGGGTGGTTTGCACCCCTGTGCCCGAACTTCAACTTATATGTCCTGCAGCCGAGCGCAAGGGCAAGTATCTGATGCCCAAGGCAGATGCCGAAGACGGGCTTTTTACCGATAAGTTTTTTGACGCTCTCGATGGCGTATGGCACGGCCTCCGGGTCACCCGGGCCGTTGGAAAGGAAAACGCCGTCAGGATTCGCCTCAAGCACGGCCTCGGCAGGGGTCGAGGCCGGGACAATAGCCACGTCGCACCCGGACGAGGCAAGACAACGAAGGATGTTCAGCTTCATGCCGAAGTCGTAGGCAACGACCTTGAATCCGGGAGAGGCAATCTTTTCATAACCGCTCTCGCGGCTCCACAACCCTTGGGTCCAACGATAGGGCTTTTTGCACGTTACCTCTTTTACGAGGTCAACGCCGACTATTCCGGTTGCCTCGCGCGCCCTTTCGACAAGCCGCGCCCTGTCTCTGTCCACGGTTGAAATCACCGCGCTCATCGCGCCCTTGTCCCGTATGATGCGCGTCAATGCCCTCGTGTCCACGCCGGCTATGCCCACGATACCGTGCCACCTGAGATAGGCCATGAGCACCTCGCTCGAGCGATAGTTGCTCGGATAAAGGCACTGCTCCTTTACTATGAAGCCCTCTGCCCACGGCCTCGTTGACTCGATGTCCTCCTCGTTGATCCCGTAGTTGCCCTGCTGAGGACAGGTCATTACGACAAGCTGGCCTTTATATGACGGGTCGGTCAAGACCTCCTGATAACCGGAGAGCGCGGTGTTGAAAACCACCTCGCCGGAAGTCTCACCATCCGCTCCGAAAGATGTGCCCTCAAAAACCTCTCCAGAGGCAAGGGCAAGGTATGCCTTTTTCAAATCGCGTCTCCGTTCTTTTTTTCAAAAAAAAGCGGGGCTGAAGCCATGCCCTGCTATTCAGGGTTGTCGTAAACAATCTTTCCGTTAACGATTGTCTTTTCAACCACGGCCTTGAGTTCCTTGCCTATAAAAGGCGTATTCTTTGATTTCGATTTGAGCGTTGCCGGACTTACAGTCCACGTCCGGCTTGGGTTTACAATGGTTATATCGGCTATGGAGCCTACCCTTAACGTGCCCTTGGCCAGCCCGAATGCCATTGCCGGATTTATCGTCATTGCGGCGATTGCCTTGTCCAACTCGAAAGCGCCTTGAAGCACGAGGCCGTATATGAGCGAAAACGCGGTCTCAAGACCGATGACGCCGTTCGCCGCCTTATCGAACTCCACGTCCTTTTCGATCGTGGAATGAGGGGCATGGTCTGTCGCAATACAGTCAATCGTTCCGTCGGCTATGCCTGCCCTCAAAGCCTGAACGTCCTTCATCGAACGGAGCGGCGGATTCATCTTGGCGTTGGTGTTGTACCCGCCAACCGCCTCGTGGTCAAGTGTCAGGTGATGCGGCGTCGCCTCGGCCGTTATGTTCTTCGCGCCGCGTCCCTTGGCGCTTCTTATGAGCGCGACCGCGCCTGCGGTGGATACGTGCGCCACGTGCAACCGCGCGCCGGTCAGCTCCGCAAGCTGGATGTCCCTTGCCGCCATCGCGTCTTCAGCGGCGTTGGGAATGCCGGCAAGGCCCATGCGCGTTGATACGGCTCCCTCGTTCATCACCCCGTTCGACGCAAGCTCCGGTGTCTCGGCATGGCTTATCACCGTGAGATTGACGCCTCCGGCGTATTCAAGCGCCGTCCTCATTAGTCCGGCGTTCGCGACAGGCATACCGTCGTCGGATATGGCGACGCATCCGGCCGACTTGAGCTCGTGCATCTCGGTGAGCCGCTCGCCCTTCATCCCATGCGACAGCGCGCCTATGGGAAGCACGTTGACGACGGCCTTGCCTGCCTTCTCGATTATCTGGCGCGTCACGGCCTCGCAGTCGTTGACCGGCTTGGTGTTGGCCATGCAGAGCACTGTGGTAAACCCGCCCGCGGCCCCTGCCATTGCGCCGCTTTGGATGGTCTCCTTATATTCATATCCCGGCTCCCTGAGATGCGTGTGAACGTCAATGAGCCCCGGCAGTACGAAGCGGCCTTTGGCCTCGATTATCGTAAGTCCGGGGGATGGGTCTATCGTATCCGACTCGAACGGCCTGATCGAGGCGATGCGCTCTCCCGAAATATAAACGTTGTACAAACCGTTCGTGCCGGTTGCCGGGTCAACCAGAGTGCCGCCCCTTATAATCGTAAGCTCCACGGGTCCCTCCCCTATATCGCCTTTGGCGCGTCTTCACGCGACGTTCCAAGCAGAAGATAAAAAAGCGCCATCCTCACCGCAACCCCGTTCGTTACCTGATCGAGTATCAACGAGTACGGGCCGTCCGCGACCTCCGCGCTTATCTCGACGCCCCTGTTCATGGGCCCCGGGTGCAGTATCAGCACGTCCTTTTTGGCCTTCCTTAATTTAACGTCATCAAGGCCGTAGAGCCTTGAATACTCCCTTGCGTTGGGAAAGTCAGCGCCCTTGCTCCTCTCAAGCTGAATCCTGAGCATCATCACCACGTCCGCGTCCCGCAGGGCGTCTTCGACGTTCACGGTCGCCTTGCATCCAAGCGCCTCGATGCCCGGCGGCAGCATAGTTGCCGGGCCGCAAACGACGACCGACGCGCCGAGTTTGGTGAAGCCGTATATGTTCGAGCGCGCAACCCTTGAGTGTTTCACGTCGCCGATTATGGCGAGCTTCAAGCCGGCAAGCGACTTCTTATGTTCCCTTACGGTGAGCATATCGAGAAGCGCCTGACTCGGATGCTCGTGGTTGCCGTCTCCGGCGTTTATGACCGAACAACCGACGTAACCGGCTATTCCGTGAGGAGCTCCCGAGGATGAATGCCTGATGACGATGCAATCCGGCTTCATGGCCTCGAGGTTCTTTGCCGTGTCCTTGAGCGTCTCGCCCTTCACGACCGAGCTTGTAGACACGGATATGTTCACAGCGTCGGCGCTCATCCTCTTGGCCGCGATCTCAAAGGACGTGCGCGTCCTTGTGGAAGCCTCATAGAACAGATTGATGATGGTCTTGCCGCGAAGCGTGGGAACCTTCTTTATCTCCCGCGTAGAGACCTCTTTGAAGGACTCGGCGGTCGAGAGTATCGTCTCAAGCTCCTCTACGCTAAGGTCTTCGATCCCGAGTATGTCTTTTCTGTTCAGTCGCATGGTTCAACCACCGCTTCGCTGACCCCGTCCACCTCCACAAGATGCACCTTTACGCCTTCCTTGAGCGAGGTCGGCAGATTCTTGCCCACGTAGTCGGCCTTTATGGGCAGCTGCCTGTGGCCGCGGTCAACCAGCACGGCGAGTTGTATGGAATGCGGCCTGCCGAAGTCCATGAGCGCGTCGATCGCGGCGCGTATCGTCCTTCCGGTAAAGAGCACGTCGTCCACCATGACTACAACGGAGCCGTCAACCGCGATCGGTATCTCCATCCTCTTCAAGGACGGCTGGTCTTTCTTTATGCCGAGGTCGTCGCGGTAGAGCGTCGCGTCAACCGCTCCGACCGGCACGGATACGCCTTCGATTGACGCTATACACGCCTGAAGCCGCAGGGCGAGATGATAGCCGCGCGTCGGGATACCGAGTATTATAACGCCCTCGGCGCCCTTGTTGCGCTCAAGTATCTCATGGGCGATCCTCGCGACGGCGCGGTCAATCGATTTTGCGTCCATTACCTGTCTGACCTTCATGTCAAACCCTCATGCGCTGTAAAGGCAAAAAAAAACCTTTGCGCCGGATTGACGCAAAGGCTCCGATAAATTTTGAAATGCGGTTTAACATCGTTCCCCGTTTTTAATCTCTCAGGATTAAATTAAAAGGGCATAGTCCGGCTTGTCAATCTTAATGCGCTATGCTTGTTGTGTCCTTGAGCGGCGCCCGCGCGTCTATGCCGTAGAACAACTCCTTTGAATATCCGCCCGGAAAGTCGAGCGTTACGCTGTAATGAACCGATATGAATATTTCGTCCTTATAACGATTTATCTTTATGTCGTCGCTCCCAATCGGTATGTCCCATCCCCTTGCCTTGTCCATTATGCGGACAAGGAGCTTTTCGTCGCCGTACATATGCGCGAGTTTGGCCTCGTCCTGCACCTCGGTCTTGAACAGATGATAAGCGACTAACGGCGGGGCGAATTTATACCCGGCATAGACCGCGGCCGCAAGCAAACAAATCCAGAACAGAACCCTCAGACGGCCTTCACCGCTATTATCGAAAAACCTCTTATGAGCCACTGATTCAATTTAGCTTTATCGAAGCGATGAGTCAACAAGAATCTCTTGCCTTTTATAGTTCCTTCCATCGACGCGCCTTGTTTATACCCCCCCACCCTGCCCTCCCCCGCGAGGGGGGAGGAGATAAGGAATGTCCATTATCACGCCCTGCCCACGGATACGTATTCAAACCCCATCCTTCTCATGGAGGCGGGTTCATAGACGTTTCTGAGGTCTATGAGCTTCGGCGACTTGAGTATCTGTTTTATCCTTGCAAGGTCGAGCTTCCTGAACTGGTTCCACTCGGTAAGTATGATCAGCGCGTCCGCTTCTTGGGCGGCTTCGTAAGGGTCGCGGCAAAACTTCACCGTGGTCGGCAAAACCTTTTTGGCATGTTCCATTCCGGCCGGATCGTAAGCCTTGATCGACGCCCCTTGCTTTACGAGCATATCAACTATGTCAATGGCCGGAGAGTCCCTTATGTCGTCGGTGTTGGGTTTGAAGGTCAGGCCGAGCACGCCGAGAGACAAGCCTTTCGGCTCCCCGACAATCGTCCTTATCTTATCCATCATGCGCTCCCTCTGGAGCCTGTTGACCTCGATGACCGTCTCGACGATCCTGAACGTATAGCCGCTCTCCTTTGCTATCTTCGTTATGGCCGAGGTGTCCTTGGGAAAGCACGACCCGCCGTAGCCCGGGCCGGGGTGTAAAAACTTCGAGCCTATCCTGTGATCGAGTCCCATGCCCTTTGCGACCAGATGTATGTCCGCGCCGACCTTCTCGCAGATATTGGCCGTCTCGTTTATGAATG
Source organism: Deltaproteobacteria bacterium (assembly GCA_016213015.1). Lineage (GTDB taxonomy): Bacteria > Desulfobacterota > GWC2-55-46 > GWC2-55-46 > GWC2-55-46 > JACRCE01. Next base: position 21,750 of record JACRCE010000105.1, read on the forward strand.
ATATCTTGGTCGCAAGGAATGCGTTGGATGCGTACTTGATAAGCTCCGCGGTCTCTATGTCCGCTATGACGAACGGCGTCTCTATCAGATAGAGCGGCGAATACAGGTCCTTCATTATGGCCACGGCCTGCTCCGAGCGCGCGCCTATGACCACCCTGTTGGGACGCATGAAGTCCTCTATGGCCGAGCCTTCGCGCAAAAACTCCGGGTTGGAGGCCACGTCGAACTTGTGTCCCTCCGGTTGTTCCGCGAGGATTATCTTCTCTATGAGCTTGCCCGTGCCGACCGGCACCGTGCTTTTCGTAACGATGACCTTGTAGCCGTTCAGGTTCGCGGCGATGGTCCTTGCAACCTCCTCCACGTAGGAGAGGTCGGCGCTGCCGTCCTCCTTGGGAGGCGTGCCGACGGCGATGAACACGACGAGCGATTTTCTTACGGCCTCGGAGAGGTCCGTGGTAAAGGAGAGCCGCCCCTCCTTGACGTTCTTTTCCACAAGCTCCGTCAGCCCCGGCTCATAGATGGGTATCTGCCCGGCATCGAGCATCTTGATCTTCGATGCGTCCTTGTCAACGCACGTAACCGACACGCCGAAGTCGGCAAAACACGTGCCCGTTACAAGCCCGACGTAACCTGTGCCGATTACGCAAATATTCATCTCTCAAGACCTCCATGACAAAATGAGATTCAGCGGCCCGCCAACAGGCCGCGTATCTCCTTCAAACAATCGTCCGCGCTTATGTCCATGCAACGTTCCTTCATATCGGGACAGCCGGTTTTTTTGAAACACGGGGCGCAGTCAACGTCCTTTCGAACGACGGCAACTCTGCTTCCGACCGGCCTCCACTGCCTATGGTCGTTTATCCCGCACCAGACGACGACCGTCGGCGTGCCGAACGAGGCGGCCAGATGAGCGGGGAACGAGTCGAGTCCCACGAACAGGGATGCCCCTTGGGCCGCAACGGCAAACCCTTCCAACTCTATCAAAGACGGCGCGTTTATGCAACCATTTAGACCTTTGTAAACCGGATCGCTTCCTATGACCTTCAGGCCGAACTCGCACTTGAGGGCGTCAACCAGCCTTTGCCATTGCTCCTTGTCCCACAGTTTGTAGTTGGAGCCGCTTCCCGTGTGTATGAGCGCGTATCTTTCGCCTTGCTCTACGCCGAGGGAGACCAGCTCCTTTTCAAAGGCTGATCGCGCCTCGTCCGAAACCGTAACACCCGGCCTCATCTCCTTTTCGGATACGCTCAGGCTGATAGCGCGCAGAACATCGGCCACGTGCCCGACCTCATGCGTCCCTTCCCTGTAGGGCGCGGTCTTATCGAGCAGGAAACCATACCCGCCGGCCCCGAACCCGACGATGCACCTTGCGCCGCCGAGATAGGCAAGGGGTATGGAATTAAAGGGATAGGCGCGAAGCGCGAGGAAAAGGTCGTACCGCTCCGAGCGCAGTTTGCGTAAGGCGCGAACATAGCTCGCTATGCCAATTGCAAGCCGTTTGAGTATGCCGTTGCCGCGATTGAAGCGGAGGCCGTCAAAGGCGAGGATTTCATCAACAAGCGGGTTCAGTTTGAGATACGGATGAGTCCACGTCCCTGCCATGAAGTGGATCCTTGCCGTTGGATAAGCCTTTCTCAGATGCGGCAGGGCCGAGGAAGCGATAAACACGTCTCCGAGGTGGTCTATCCTCGACACCAATATCTTTCTTACTTTAGACGCATCAAACGCACACTCGTGCTGCTTGAACAGACGATAGCCGATCGAATCAATTACCCCCTGCAAAAAGGCCATGTACGATTTCTGATAGAGATATTTTCTGCCGGATGCCTCTCTCATCAACATATCCCGACAAGCCTTAAAGCGGCCTTGAAGAACGCCGTGCGTTTTTCTTTCATATCGCCGGAAGGGGCAACGACGGATAAAACGGCATAAGCGATGGAGCGCATGGCCATTATCGGCGCAAGCGCAGCGCGGAGGAGCAAGGTTTGAAGGACGCCGTGAAACTTATCCGTGTATACGATATACGACGACATCTGGCTTACGAGCGCTCCTGCCCCGCCCCATGCCCTTCCACCGCCCCTGTAATGGACTATCTCCACTTCAGGCGTATAAACGACGTTGTAACCGGACATGCGAACGCGCTTGCAAAAGTCGGCGTCCTCCACGTACATGAAGTACTTCTCGTCAAGGCCGTTGAGCGAGTCCCACAGTTTTTTTCTCGTCATTAAGAATGCGCCGGTTGCCCAGTCCACGTTTTGCCGCGTCTGATAAAAGGATTCGCTCATTTCAACCTCGCAAAACATCTTGGACGACGTAAACCGAGACAATCCGCTCCATGTAAGGATAACGCGGAGCGGCAGATGTTCATAACCCCATGAGGGCTGGAAGCGCATGTCATTGAAATACATCCGGCAGGAGAGCGCGCCGATGCGCTCATCCCTTTCAAACTCGGCAACTGCCTTTGACAGAGGCGTTAAAAGGCGCGTGTCGTTGTTGAGAAGCAGGATGAGGTCTCCAACGGCCTTTTTCGCGCCAAGGTTATTCCCGCCGGAAAAGCCGAGGTTTTCCGGCGATGCCACCAGACGAACGCACGGGAAATTCTTTGCGATAAACTCGACGCTCTTGTCGCTTGATGCGTTGTCAACGATTATCACCTCATGCGGCGTATCAACGAACCTTTCGATTGAGGACAGACAATCCTGCAAGAACCTCAAGCCGTTATAGTTGACTATGATTATCGAAAGCATCCTAATCCTTCATCGCCACAAGCACAAGCTCCTCGCCCGCGTCCTTGTTGACGATAACGGCGCTCCCTTCCAGCAACATGAACATGAGGGCCGCAAACCTCTTCCATTTAGACGGACGATACTCGATAGGGCTGAAACCCGTTTCTCGTATCCTGCGGCTCGTTACATGGATATGCCTTGCTGAATTGATAGTGCTTCTTGCGCTTGAGACCCTGAACCCTGCCTTTTGAGCGAGGGCTGAAAGGTTTGAGCGCGAAAAGGAATAGAGATGCCGCGGCGGGTCAAGGTGATAACAGGCGTCCTTGAAGATGCCGTGGGCAAGGCTTTTAGCGTTGGGACACGTAATGACGAGAGAGCCGCCCGGTTTTAATATCCTCCAGCACTCCTTCAACAGCGACAGCGGATCATGTATGTGTTCAACGACGTGGTTTGCGGTTATGGCGTCGAAGCTGTCCTTCTTGAAGCCCGCGGCCTCAAGGCTCGCGCAACTTACGTTAAGTCCGAAGTAAGAGGCCGCCGTCTTTACGGCGGCCTCGTCGAAGTCAATGCCCTGCACGTCCCAACCAAGCGAGCGCATCTCCGAAAGATACAGACCTGAGCCGCAGCCGACCTCAAGCAGGGAACCTCTCGATGCCCACTGATGATACATGGCGGACCAGATGAGAGTCCCAAAACGGCTCATCTTCAACGAACGTGATAGACGCTTGAGCGTTGACAAGACAGGCGCTTGATGCGTGTAGTACGAACCAACGTAGAGCTTGCCGGTGTCCTCAGGCAGTGGTTGGGGATCAAGCCACAAGAGCGCGCACCCCGGATTTTCACACTTCGATATATTCCACACGCCCGGAGCGCCGAACAACCTGTCGCGCATATCCGTATAGAGCGGTGCGCCGTCCGCGCCGCACAAAAAACATTGCTCCACGCGCCTTACCCTTATGCCTTCGTTTTCCATTGTCATTCCCTTAGAACGGATGCAGATATATGTTCATATGTCTTTTCAGGACGTATTGCGACAAGAGCGCGGTCATTGAAAAGGAGGCCGTATGAGACAGAGCCGCGCCTGTCGCGCCAAGAGGCGGTATCAGGACAAGACAGAGTATTATATTGACGATGGCGGCGGCAAGGGTAATGTTTCTTACCGCGACTTCCTGTCCGGTCATCAGAAGGAGTTGTCCGGCAAGCCCGAACGTCATGTATACGACCTGACCGAGCGTAAGGATGACGAGCGCCGATGCTCCGGTCTTGAAGGAAGCGCCGAACAAGCTCATAAAAAACCCGGGGGCGATCAGCGACAGCGCAAATACCGGGGCCGCCAAGGCAAGGATCAAACGTATGGAATGAGAGCCTATCCTTTGAATCGCGCTTACGTCGCGCTCCGCGTAAAACGAAGCAAACTTGGGCGCGGCAATGGCAGAGAAGGCCATGAGCGCCATGCTCGCAATGGTCGAGAGCTTCAATGCGCCGCTATAGACGCCAAGCTCGGCCGGCGGCCTCATCGCGCCGAGGATAAGGGTGTCGGCAAGGGACATGCCCATTACCATCAGGGAGGTCAAGGCCATCGGAATGGCCGTGTTGACGAGTTTAGCGGTTGAGGCGGCCTCCATGCGGCCGGATTCATCATCAGAGCGGCAACCCCTGAACCAAAAAACAAGCCCGATGACGACGACGACGCAGGTTGAGATAAGATAGGCTGCGGCCGCGCCGTATACGCCGTAGCCCGCGCTCACCAGTATATAGATAAGCGCCATGTTTATGAACGGGAGGAGCGCCACCATTATAAGAGTGGACTCATGGATGCGCTTTAGCCCCTGCAAAGAACCGGCTATGAGGTTTACAAGGCTCCATGACGGCACGCTGAGAGCCATCAGTTTTATAACGCCGGCAAGCGCCGGGTTGTTGAAGACGTATGCGGCGATAAAACCAGACGCAAGGAATATGCAAAACCCGGCTGACATGGAAACAACAAGGGTTGCCAAAAACCCCTTTGCGAACAGCGCCCGTATCGCGCCGGTCTCTCCCCTGTCTGCATGAGCCGGTATGAAGCGCACGAGCGTCTGATCAAGCCCGGCCGAACCTATGACCGTCGTAAACGCGGTTACGGTCATTGCAAGGGCGTACAAGCCGAAACCCTCGGCCCCAAGCATCCTTGCAAGGAGCATGTTGCATACGAACTGCCCGGCGGCCCCGAGGACCCGCCATGTAAAGGCGCTTGCCGCGCCTCTCACAACCTCGCGCATGTGGCTGTCGAAGATATGGCCGATCAAAGGCAGTCTGTTCAGGAGATGTCTCTCATCCGGCATCCGTCGTTACCCCTGTCTTCGGCACGTAGAACATCAGCCAAGCGTTCGTAGGCTTTACGAAATACTTTTTATAAAGCCTGTAGCGCTTTTCAGCATGGGCGTTAAGCGAATCCTGATCATCCGCACGATACCTGCCGGTAAGCAAAAAACCAAGCTCCCTTGGGTCGCCAAGCACAAGGAGCGGTATCTCCTGCTGTTCTATCATCCTGAACAGTTCAGGCTCAGGGATATAGAGATATTTTCGCGCCTTTTCCCTGTCAGGCATCAGCTTCCAGAAAAAGGCGTTGTCCGTCGGGTATTCAAAGCCCTTTACCGGACGCCTCCCTGATGCGAACACGAACGCGCCCCATGTGTCGAACACCACGTCTTCCGGCTTTGTCAATTTTTTTATAACGTCATCGGAGACCTTATCCACGAAGGCCGGCGTTACGATGAGGTCGTCGGACTTCAACATGTAGAATATGCTCGTCTTCAGTCTTCTCTGATAATAGACGTAAAAGGCCGCGACAACGGCCAATGTGATTACGGCCGATGAAAAGACGAGCTTTTTGAAGCCCACCCTGTTTGCAATCGCCTCGATGAGCGGCACAGAAAGGACGCACAGGAACAGTACGACCTGATTGACGTACCCGAGATACCCGCCGTACAGGTTCGAGTAGACGTAGACGATGGACACAAACACCATCCACGCGAAGAGATAGACGGTCGCATGGGTCTTGTCAACGCGCCTTCTTGTATGGATGAAAAAGATAATGGTTGAGGCAACGAAGACGCCGAGGAGCAGGGTCATGTCCGGCACGTTCATTATCTCTCTCAAACCGTTGAGCATCATGCCGGTCTTGTCCTGGCCGTGCACGTCAATGATAAAGTCCGGATTATTGCCCCTGCCGAGGTATATCTGCGCGTAAGCCCCCGCCCATATCGTATAGGCGCGCACAGGCTCCTTGATGAATATGATTATCGCGGGCAGTATCGGAATGGTCGTGCCCACGGTGAAGGTCGCAATGCCTTTGACGATCTCCTTTACCTTCATCTTCGGCCTCTGGCGAAGCATTGCAATGAATATCCATAACGCGAAGGTGAACGGAAGTATGAAGATGAGTCTTACTCCCATAGAAAGGCCGAGGAGTATGCCGGAGACGAAAAGCACGGTCTGCCCAAACGCGCCGCGCTTGAGGTATGCGCCTGAGAGAAGCGCGAAACCCGCGAACGTAAACAGGTTTGAAAGCGCGAACGGCTTTACCGGTATGTTGGTCTTGAAGTATGTAAGGCTCGTTATGTACAAAAGGTAGACGAGGGCCGTTACAAGCCAGTTCCGCGTAAACCGCCTCGTCCACCATATCAGGATGAGGCCGACAGCGAACACGGCAATGGCCGAGAGCGAGCGCGCCGAGACGATTGAAAAGCCGAAGAGCTTCATCCAGCCGCCGTAGAGATAGTAAAAGACCGGCTGGTTATGCGCGTTTATATCCAATATCGGCACGCGGCCGTTTATCACTTCCTTGGCCAGCGTCAACATCCCGCCCTCGTCGCCGTCGATGAATCTGAAAAACATCCCGGCGATAACGAAGGCAAGATGAGAGGCCGCCATCAGGACGATAAGCGGCTTTATCAAGTGGTCATGGTTTTTCATCGAGTCTTGCTGCATGGCACTCACCTTATGATGTACGGATAGACCGGACTTACGAACAGTATCCTCACGACCGCTAAGAATGAAAGCGCCGCGCTCGACCAGACCAGATACTTGAAGGCCGGTCTTTTCTCTACGCAGTACGCAAGCACGAGGAACGGAAACAGGCCGTAGAACATCCTTAAAAGGCCGTTGTAGTTGTCCCACTGAGAGGCAACGGTAAACAGCACAAGCATACAGTATCCTGCAACGACGTAGTAAAAAAGATGTTGCCTCGTCTTTAACGCGGCAATCATTGCGACGGACACGGCCGTAAAAAAAACAAACACCGCGACTGAGGCCGAGAGCGTCAAGAGCGGTTTCATGCCAAGGCCGCCCAGCCCCTTTATCTGCGGGACGAAATACTCGCCAATACCCGCGAATGGGATGAACCTGATGGCGTCCGTTGAGCCTGACGCGGGCATTGAGCCGAGCTTTAGCGTTACGAAAAACTGCCAGAGGAAAAACGGCAGGAGCGACATCGCAAGGATGAGGACGCGCTTAAAGCTCCGCTCCTTCTGAAAATCCCATAGCACAAGAGGCGCCAATGCCATTATGGAGTCCTCCCGCGTCAAAAAGGCCAAGGCCATAAACGCGGACGAGACAAACAATTTACGGTCTACATAATAATAGACCGACGCGATTATCAGAAAAAAGGAAAGAGGCGACGGAACGTCATAGAGCATGGCCATCATGGAAGGGGCCGAGAGGCCGTAGAACAGACTCAGGTAAGGATGGGCATCGAAACGTTTCAAGAGCCTGATGAAAAAGAACATGCCGAGGCAAAGGGACAAAAGATTTACCGCGTACATGGAGTACGCGAGCGGTCGCGGAGAGCCGAACGCAAGGATGTTTGAAAGAAGCGGATAAAGGACCCTCTGCCTGCGGTACGGGTTCGTAAAATGCCCCTCCTGCATAAAGGGATCGCGCGCAACGTAGTAATAGTACTGCCCGTCGTAGCCGCCCTTATCGGTGAATATCACCATGCCCTTCTCAAAATATTCAGGCACAACGCCCTCTGCCTCGTTCTCGCTTATGCGGAGCATGCTTGAGACGTTGTACTGGTACGGCCTGATTGAAAACAGGACGAGCAGGTTTATTGCAACGAGCGTAATCGCTATCGGGACGATATAGTCTCTCACGGCGTCAAGACCTCCACGCGGCGCGCATCGCCCTGCGCGAATATATCCTTCCAGCATACCGCCATGCACAGGAAGGCTATGGGCAACAGATGGATGGTCAGCCTGTCGAAACTCGTCTCTATGTGCGGCTTCAAGTCGAACGGCGTTATCACGTACACGAAGATATAAAAGGACAACTGAATCCACAAGGCCGCCTGAAGGAATGCGTACTCGCGCCTCGTAAAACTCCTGAAACCCCATAGCGTAAGCACGGCGTACAGCGCCCATGTTATATGATACTTGTTGGCGGTAAAGAGCTTCGGCACAATCACCTTAAGTATGAAAGGAAGCCTTTCCATGTTCGACAAAACCGTTGATACGCTCAGTTCCGAGACCATGGTAAACGAGAGTTTCGGCAGGGTATGAACGTACAACCGCCACGGGAGCACGAAAAGCACGGCGATAACCACGGCCGGAATAACGATCTTTATCCCTTCTCTCCGGCGCGTGTAAACGGCGTAAGCGGACATGATTATCAGAACAGAGGCAAGGAAGGTGATGCCCTCGCTCTTTGTCCATGCGCCGATGGAGAGAAAAAGCGCTGACAGCAGAAAGTCGTTCTTCTTACCTTCCTGAAAAAACCTGAAACCAAACCCCGTTGCCGCCAGAAAATAGACGGCAAGCGGCATATCCGCGTAGCCCGCGCCGCCGAACGCGGCCTGCTCCATTATACGAGGCACCGTCGCCAGCATGGCGCACAGGATCAGCGCGACAAGGCGCGTTGAAAACGGCCTCACGAAATAATAGAACGCGCCGAGGAGGTTCAAGTAATAGAGCCAGAAGAATATCTTGACCAGCCTGTCGTCCACATAACCCATGAACACGTAGCCCGCGCTCACGAGGAGCGGCACAAGGATGGGATACTCGTAGGCCCCCGGATTTGCGTTGCTGTACACGGGGTCGGACAGGAAGGCCGCGCTTACCCCGCTGTCTATGAAGAACGCCTTCGCCTTTAGAAACCATATCACCCACGTGTCATAGCCTTGTACGGGAAGGGCAACGAGGTTCATCAACGAAAAAACGACCTGAAAGACGATTACAAGTACAAGCGCCGTTTCGAGCGGCGACAACGCAACGGAGCGGCTCGCCGCGTACCTCGTTGAAAACGTAAAACTCCACGCGCCGCCCCGCGTTGCATTTGAAAAAAAGGCGGCGATGCGCCACGCGAGAAGCGCAATCGTGAAGCCGATCCACGGCCATCCGATGACCGCCGGCGAAAACGGTATGGACGCAAGCGAATAAAAAAACATCTGCAGCGACACGACGCCAGCGCCTATGGGCCACGCAAAGAGCAGACGCTCGCGGAAAGAAAGGCCGAAGAAGGAGCCTATTGCCATTCCAGCGACGTTCACCAGCGCTATGGCCAAAAATAATCCGAACGTGCCCATTACCTGCCCCGCCTCTTAATTCCGAATATCGCGCCGCCGTGCCCCTCATGCAGGAGTTCAAGCGCGTCGTCCGCGCCGAGCGCTCTATAAGCGTCATGGCCCTCGACGAGATACGCGGCCAGATAGTCGTGCTTGTCAAACTCCTCGCGCTTGGCCGCAAGGGCAGGCTCTACCTTCCTTGGATAGAGATAGTAGAGCGCCTTCCTCAACCTGTTCGGGTTGTCATACAGGAATATCAAGGAGGCGTTCGGCGGCGTATTGTTCACGACAGCCTGCGCGAAGTCGTATATCTGTCCGTCTATCACGCGCTTTTTCTCGTCAGGGATAAGGGACAGGATGCGCGGCAGTTCCAGCGCCGCCTTTATCTCCCGCTTGAAGATCGTGAAACCGGCGGCGATCCATGCGATAAGCGCCATTGCAATAAAGTATCGCTCCGCCACCTGAACCGATTTTGAATTTTTCAACAAACTGATAGCCTCCGAATATGGAGTGATGGGCAACACATGCTATTCGTCAGCCCATCAGCTTATTCCATATTAAAATTCTTTGGTCTTACCTTTCTTTCAAGAAAGGTAAGTCAATACGCTCCCCTTCCGAAAAGAACGGCCGGTATGGTCTTCAGCAATATCTTCGCGTCGAGCTTGAGGCTCCAGTTGTCTATGTATTGAAGGTCCAGCCTCATCCACTCCTCGAACCCGATGTTGCTCCTGCCGCTGACCTGCCAGATGCAGGTCAGCCCCGGCCTCATAGAGAGCCGTCTTTTCTGCCATCTCGCGTACTTTGCGACCTCGTCGGCCACCGGCGGACGAGGCCCGACCATACTCATGTCCCCCTTTAACACGTTCCATAATTGCGGCAGTTCGTCTATGCTCATCTTTCTCAAGAGCGCCCCTATCCGCGTTATCCTCGGATCGTCTTTCAGTTTGAATGCCGGGCCGCCGGAGGCGCTCAAGTGCTCCAACTCCGACTGTCTGGCGTGAGCGCCTGAATACATGGAGCGGAATTTGTACATAGCAAACTGCCTGCCGTTGATCCCGCATCTTTGTTGGACGAAGAATACCGGGCCGGACGACGCAGCCTTTACAAGAATCGCGGCGAGCAGAAACACCGGCGACAGGGCTGACATGAGGATGAACGAGGCAGCCACGTCGAACGCCCTCTTTATAAACAGCGCAAGCTCGTCCGCCGGAAGCGTGGTGAAGGTCAGCAGGGGCACCTCGTCAAGCTCCTCCACCTGCACCCGCGCAATGATATGCGGGAAGATATTAAGGACGAGCCTCGTGTTGACCCCCACGTCCTCGAGCATCAGGAATACGTCCTCGAGTTTTTCGATCCGCTCCCTGTCCACCGCAAAGACCACCTCGTCAACAAAATGGCGCTCAGTGATGCCGAGTATGTCATCGAGCGTTCCGACAACGGACGACATGCCCGCGCCGACGCCCTTTTCCTCAAGCACGAATCCAACGAAGTTCAGCCCTAATTCCTTATGGCCTTTGACGAGCGCGGCAACCCGTTGGGCCGCCTCCCCTGTGCCGACTACAAGCACGTTCGTAAGGTTCATCGGCCTTTTGAGCCACGTTGACGCGAAAGACCTGAACACGGCGCGGCCAACGACAAGCAGCGCGATATTGGTCAGCGCAAAACTCAGCATGAACAAGCGCGAGAAATATATGGAACGCGACAAGAACAGTATCGCGGTCAGCGCGGCCATTCCAAGCACGACGGCAACGAATATCCGGGCGCCGTCGGAAGAAGTAGAAACTCTTTTTTCGACCCTGTACGCGCCGACGTAAACCAATGCAACGCTCCACGCCGGCAGTATGAAGACGAGAAGCCACAGGTAGGTCGAGATGGGCAAAAGCCTGTCATACGCGATGAACCACTGCTCCCGTATCCAGTAGCCAGCGAAAAAGGATAGAACGGTCAGCGCCATATCGACGGCGTACATGGTCAGCCCGATCGCCTTTGCCTTTTTTCTTACCATGTCCGTCCTTAGAGGCAGCCTTTATATTTCGCGTCAATGAACTCGCCGAGACGCTTCATGAACACCTCGTTGCCGAAACCCATCGCATAAGCGCGGATGGCCGTCGCGTCGAAATCGCCGTGTATGCGCTCCATGCGCCTTACCGCATCCGCGAGCGAGGCCGTTGTCGGCTCGTCGAAGAATATCCCGTTCATGCCTTCGATTATCGTATCGAGCGCGCCTCCGGCCCTGAGCGCGATGACCGGCCTTCCCGATGCGTTCGCCTCAAGCGGCACGATGCCGAAGTCTTCCTCCCCCGGAAAGATTACGGCGCGGCAGTTTGAGTAAAGCGACGCGGTTTCGCCGTCATCGAGGCGTCTCAAAAACTCGACGTTAGGCGATGCAAGCGCCTCAAGGGCCGCCCTGAACGGGCCGTCGCCGACGATCTTGAGTTTGAGCTTCAGTCCGCCGAACGCCTCCACGGCAAGCTCTATACGCTTATATGCGTTGAGCCGCGAGACGATAAGATAATAGTCCTCCGGCCAGCCGATCTTGAAACGCCCGACGTCCACCGGCGGATGGATTATAACCGAATCGATCCCGTAAAACTCCTTTATGCGCCTCTGAACCACGCTGGAGTTAGCGATATAAAAGTCGGGACGGCTTGCCGTCTTCAAATCCCACTCCTTCAGTCGTTTTACCATGACCGGTAAAATTTTTTTTGCGATAGACCCGACCCCTTCCTTCTCCATGTATCTTTCGTAGTCCCACGCAAACCTCATCGGCGTATGGCAGTAGCATATATGGATGCTTGAGTCCGGTTTTATAACCCCCTTTGCAAAGGCGCTTGATGAACTCAGGATGACGTCGTAACCGTCGAGCCTTATGGACTCGAACGCCTTTGGATATAAGATCACGTATCTTTTGAAGTGTTTTAAGACGCCCGGAAGCCTCTGCATCCATGTAGGTCTGATCTCCGCGTCCTTCAACTCGTCAAATAGAGTATCTCTGTCCACGATGGACGTGAATATCGGCGCGTCGGGATACATCCGGTGCATAACGGAGACCACGCGCTCCGCCCCGCCCCTCTGATTGAGGTAGTCGTGGACGATGGCTATCCTTGGTTGTCCGTTTTTCATCCGTTACTCAATTCACCCACGCATGGAGCATTACCGGGCAGCCAGCCCTTTCCTCGATGCCCTTGACAAGTATGTTGTAGGCCGGGTTTATGCCTTTTAAGAAGGCGCGTATCGCCTCGGCATGAGTCCTGTCGTGGTAGGTCGTGATGGCCATCCTCGGCAAATCGGCGGTTATGGTTTCTCTGGCGCCTTCAAGCATCTTCATCTCGAACCCCTCAAGGTCGGCCTTCAGGTAGTCAAGCCTCAAGCCTCGCTTGTAAAAGATATTGTCCAGCGTCTCAAGCCTTACCGGATGAGCGCCGGAAGAGGTTATTCCGCTCGATATGTCCGCGCCGCCGAGAAAACCCTTGCCGGGCGCGTCGGCAAGCCCGGCCTCGATAAGCTCGACATTACCGATCCCGTTGAAGGTGCGCCTCATGGAATCAACAAACGCGGGAAGCGGCTCGATCGCATAAACTTTTTTGCACCTTCCGGCGGCCATCAGACTGAAAAGCCCCTCCGCGGCCCCGCAGTCGGCCACTACGTCGTCCGGGCGCAGATGCGTACGGCTCTCCTCCGGGAGTTCATAGTTATGCCAATCCGCGTAAAAGGCCTCGGCAATGACCTGATAAAGCGAGGAGATATTAAACGACAACGGGTAATATAGCGGCCTGTCCAGCCCGGATAGCGACACGGCCAAACAGCCGTCGCTTTCCTTAATGCCCGTTATCCTTGCCTTTGCCTTGGGACCCGATGTGCGTCCGAAAAGAAAAGAGGCCAGCTCCGGCAAACCAACGCCGTTTCGCCTGCCTGAAAGCCAATGTACAAGTATCTTGAATCTTCTGTTCAAAAAACCTCGCTCACGGACTTATAGACGCCATGCGTCTTGGCCGCCGCATCGGCCCAGTTGAACATGGCCGCCCTCTTAAAACCCTTTTCACGCAGATCATCGCAAAGGTCTTTGCTCTCGAGGATCGAATCAATGGCCTTTGTAAGCGCGTTTGTATCAACAGGGTCGATTATCAAGGCCGCGTCCCCGGCCACCTCAGGAAGCGATGTAACGTTTGAGGTTACGACGGGCGCGCCGCAGGCGAACGCCTCGACCAACGGCAGGCCGAACCCTTCATAAAACGACGGCAGGACAAAGACCTTTGCCATCGAGTACAGGGCCGGCAGGTCTTGCTCCCCTACCCTGCCGATGAACAGCACCCTGCCGTTCAGCCCGAGTTCATCAACCGTCCTGTAAAGGTCTTTCCTTCTCTCCTCAATCTCGCCCGTCAGGACGAGGAGGCTTCTGTCCCTGTTCCGCAGCTCTGCATAAGCATGTATGAGCCGCTTCAGATTTTTCCTCGGATGGTGGCTTCCGACGTAGAATATGTACTCTCCGGTTATGCCGTGCTTGCGTAAAACTGCGTCAATGACGGATGAGTCGGTTATCGGCTTATAAACGTCCGAAACGCCGTTATAGACAACGGTAATCTTCTCAGGCGCCACGCCAAGGTGTTTCACGATGTCATTCTTAGAATACTCCGATACGGTTATTATCCTTGTCGCCGCTCCAACCACCTTCCTGAACATGAACCTTGCATAGATGTACGCGAGCCTGTTCGGACATGCCGCAGGGTAAAGATAATAGATAAGATCATGGATGGTTACGACGACCGGCCTTGAGTTGAAGACCGGCATGTTGAAGCTCGGATAATGCAGCACGTCCGGGCTTGACGACATCATCTCGGAGGACAAAAGAACCTGCTCCCTCAATGAATAGATGGGGATGTTCCAACGCGCCTTGCGGCTTTTGAAGTTTGGACGGTCATCGAGATGGATTCGTCTCTCGCCAAGCACGGCCTCATAAGAGGTTGACGGGTCAACGGCCGGAAGGTTCAGCAGAAGATTCTGGATATACCTGCCTATTCCGGTATACGTTATCATCCTTGCGTCAATGGCGACCCGCAAAAAAATGCCCCTTTCAAATCACGCAAAATAATTGGATATTATCCGATGTTCCGGCATATCATGTCAATGAGTTTCCTTATTGCCTTATGCCAAAAAAAAACCCGCGCTGTAATAGCGCGGGCGTGGGCAGGTCAAACAACTTGTCTTTCACGGTTCACGGTAGTTACACTCATCCGGCCCTTGCGAATACTATATCCTTGCTTTCGAGTGATTGAGAGCGTTTGTACTCGGTCATAACAAGGTCTTCCAACGTCTGTCTCGTTGACTTGTCGAGCGGATGCACAAGATCTCTGTATGTCCCGTCCTTCATCTTCTTGGCCGGCATCGCGATGAAATAACCGGTCGTCCCCTTTATGACCTTCATGTCCCTGATCACAAAGCAGTCGTCGAGCTTGACCGTAACATACGCCTTGAGCTTCTCATCCCCATCCACCGGTAAAACCTTTACCTCTGTGATCTTCATTGTCTCCTCCTTAGTGTTTGTCCCGAAAAGCTGACAGAGACGCCATGTCCAGAATCAACGAAAAAAATGGGATGTCCTCGCGGACTTACAATTAGTTAATGCAATGTGGATGCCAAAGCCTTGACAAAAAGGAATATGTAAAAAACAAAAGGTTTTTGTTTTCATAGAATTACCATTCAGTGAATTATCCGCTGCCGGCACTTAAATGAGTGCATGCCTGCATAAGATGTCGTGCGACAGCCACTTATGGTTTAGGGAAGGTCTGATTAATTCCCTTTTCTGTCATTGCGAGCCGCGCTTTTGCGGCGAAGCAATCTCTAAGTTGTTGATTTCCTTGAAGACGAGATTGCTTCGCGTTGCTCGCAATGACGTGTTAGTGAATTAATCAGAGC
>JACRCE010000106.1 GCA_016213015.1 Deltaproteobacteria bacterium
AGGTCTGATTAATTCCCTTTTCTGTCATTGCGAGCCGCGCTTTTGCGGCGAAGCAATCTCTAAGTTGTTGATTTCCTTGAAGACGAGATTGCTTCGCGTTGCTCGCAATGACGTGTTAGTGAATTAATCAGAGCTTCCCTAATTTTTAGAGGCAACCTGTTAATGATAACCAATTACAGGCGCGCCGCTTCTTCCTTCATTGTATACATCTCGATTACGTCGCCCGTCTTTATATCGTTGTAGCCCTCGATGCTCATGCCGCACTCGAAACCGGAGAGCACCTCTTTTACATCGTCCTTGAATCTCTTGAGAGCGGACAGTTTGCCGTCATAGATTACGACGTTGTCGCGTATCAGGCGCGCCTTTGCCCCGCGCACGGCCTTGCCGTCGGTTACGTAGCAGCCGGCGACGTTGCCGACCTTGGTTATGCGGAAGACCTCGCGTATGAGCGCCCTGCCGACTATCTCCTCCCTGACGACCGGCGCAAGGAGGCCCTCCATCGCGTTCTTGATGTCGTCAACGAGGTTGTAGATGATCGTGTAAAGCCTTACGTCGACCTTTTCCTTCTCGGCGAGAGAGGCGGCCTTGGCCTCCGGCCTAACGTTAAAACCTATGACTATGGCGTTGGAGGCCGAGGCGAGCATGACGTCTCCCTCGCTTATGCCGCCGGCGCCGCTGTGTATGACCTTGAGCTTGACAGCCTCGGTCGCCAGCTTGGAAAGCGTCTCTTCAAGCGCCTCGAGAGAGCCCTGCACGTCCGCCTTTATTACGAGGTTCAATTCCTTTACCTCGCCCCTCGTTATCTTCTCATACAGGTCGCTCAAGCTTACCTTGGCGGTTTTGAGCCTGTCCTTGTCAACCGACTTTTGCTGTCTTATGGCCGCGATCCTCTTGGCCGTGGCCTCGTCCTTCACTACCGTGAATATGTCGCCGGCCTGCGGCACGCCCGAAAGCCCGAGTATCTCGATGGGCATAGAAGGCCCCGCGTCGTTCACACGCACGCCCCAATCGGAGAGCATCGCCCTTACCCTGCCGTAATGCTGGCCTGAAACCAGCGCGTCGCCGACCTTCAAGGTGCCGTTCTGGATAAGCACGGTCGAAACAGGGCCCCTGCCCTTGTCCAGCTTGGCCTCGACCACGACGCCGCGCGCGGGCGTCGTCCTGTTCGCCTTGAGTTCCAAGACCTCCGACTGCAAGAGTATCAGTTCGAGGAGTTCCTTTATCCGTATCCCCTTCTTTGCCGACACCTCTATGAATATGGCGTCTCCTCCCCACTGCTCCGAGACGATCCCGTGCTGCATCAGTTCCTGCTTTACCCTGTCCGGGTTGGCCTGCGGCAGGTCCGTCTTATTTATCGCCACTATTATCGGCACGTTCGCGGCCTTGGCGTGATTTATAGCCTCTATGGTCTGCGGCATCACTCCGTCGTCGGCGGCGACCACAAGGACGACTATGTCCGTCGCCTTTGCGCCCCTGGCCCTCATGGCCGTGAATGCCTCGTGGCCCGGCGTGTCCAAAAACGTAACGTCTCCTTTTTCAAGGTGGACGTGATACGCGCCTATGTGCTGGGTTATGCCGCCGGCCTCTCCGCTCACGACGTTCGTCTTTCTTATGGCGTCGAGCAAAGAGGTCTTTCCATGGTCCACGTGCCCCATTACCGTTACGACCGGCGCGCGATGGGTGAACTCGGCGGAGCGCTCCCCCGCCGCGCCAGTCTCCAAAAGCGTCTCCTCCTCGAGGGCTACGCTCTCCACCTCGTACTCGTACTCGTGGGCGACGAGCGTTGCACAGTCAAGGTCAACAAGCTGGTTGACCGTGGCCATCGTGCCGAGCGCCATGAGCTTTTTTATTATCTCCCCTGCCTTGACGCCGAGGCGTTGAGACAGGTCCGCGACGCTTATGGCGTCAACTATCCTGATGACCCTCTTGGCGGCCTTCGGCACCGTTATTTCGGTCTTCTTCATAGGCCTTGACTGCCCGGCCCTCTGTTTATCGGCGGCTGAAAACCGTCCGCCTTTTTTCGTGGTCTTCTTGCCCGCAAAGAACTTCCTGTGCTCAGGCTCCTTCGCAAAGACCTTTATCTCCTTGCGTACGTGCGCGACAATATCCGCCGACGGCTTTTCAACGACGGTCGCTGCAACCTCCGCCGCCTCTTCGGCCTTTTCCGGAACCTTTACCTCGGCCTTCTCCTCAAGCTCTTCAACCTGCAACTCGGCAAGTATCTCCTCAGGGGTAAGCTCTCTTTCCTTCTTTGCGCTCGCGCGGCGTTGCGCGGCTTCCTTCCTCTCATCAACGGCCCTTCCCCTGCCCGCGGGCCTTTTCTCGCCCTTTTTCACGGCAACGGACGGCGCAGCGGCTTCGCCGGCGCCTTTAGTTCTCGGCGTCGGAACAATAGGCATCGGAGCGGACACCGATGCCGCCTCGCCCATGTCTCCAGCGCCGCCCACGCCGCCTTGGACGACGACCGGCGTTGGAATCTCGCTTACGGCCTCCGGCTTCGCCTGAGCCGGCGCAACGGGACTCGGCTCCGGTTCGGGCGCCTTCGTCGTTCTCCTGCGGATTATCGAAGGCTTTACCCGCTTCTCGTCAATTGCAACGGCTTTTTTATCTTTTTCAGTTGGCATCTTTATCCGATTTGCGCTCTGAGGTCATATCAAAGACCGCGTATCCATTCGCGGACTCTTTCCATCTCAGGCAACGCTATTTTTTTTCTTAGCGCTCTTGAAAACGCTTCTTTTTTCCTGTACGCCTCGTTAATACAGTCCATGTTTCGACAGATATACGCGCCCCTGCCGGGCATGTCCCCTTCCGGGTCGGGTATAAGCGCGTCTCCAGAGGCGACAAACCTCAAAAGCGCGGCCTTGTCTGCTGCGCGCCTGCACCCGACGCAGGTGCGCAGCGGTTTATTATCTTTATCCGCCGCTCTTTTCTTCAATCGTCTTGAGTATCGCCTCGATCATATCCGCGTCGAGGGAAGGAACCTTTTTAAGCTGCTTCTTATTCAGGTGTTTGAGGCCGTCCATCGTGTCGATCCCGGAGTTGACGAGCGCATCCGCCACTTCCAGAGACACGCCGAGATAATCGCCTATCTCCTTGGCAACGGCGGCATTTACCACCTTTTCCTTTTCCTCTCTGGCCCCTGCGGCCTCCATCTCCTTTTTAAGCGACTCCTCCGGCGTGAGCACTTCGCCAGACCCCTTGACCTCGCTCTCGGTGCGTATATCTATCTTCCAGCCGGTAAGCTTGGCGGCGAGCCGCACGTTCTGCCCCTTCTTGCCGATGGCGAGGCTCAACTGGTCGTCCGGCACTATGACCTCCATCGCGTGCTCTTCCTCGTCGGTTATCACCCTTGCTATCTGCGCCGGGGAGAGCGTGTTCTTGACCAGCAAGGCGGAGTCCTCGGCCCAGTGAACTATGTCGATCTTTTCGCCTTTAAGCTCCTGCACAACGGCCTGAACCCTCGAACCCTTCACGCCGACGCATGCGCCGACCGGATCGACGTCCGCGTTGTTCGAGGCCACGGCCACCTTTGCCCTCTCGCCCGGCTCCCTTGCCGCGGCCTTTATCTCCACTATGCCCTCGTAAACTTCGGGGACTTCCATCTGAAACAGCTTGATGAGGAAACCGGGGTGGGTTCTCGACATGACTATCTGCGGCCCCTTGGCCTCGACCTTCACGTCCAATACGAGTCCTCTGATGCGCTCGCCCTGCTTGTAGCCTTCGCGCCTGACCTGCTCCTTCTTGGGGAGCACGGCCTCGGCCCTGCCGAGGTCTACTATTATATCTCCCTTTTCAAACCTCTGCACGATGCCGGTTATTATCTCGTTCTTCTTGGCGTTATATTCCTTGAAGACGATATTTCTTTCGGCCTCTCTGACCTTCTGGATGATTATCTGCTTGGCGGTCTGGGCGTCTATGCGTCCGAACTCCTTGGCATTCAACTTTACGCCGAGGCTGTCTCCGAGCGCGACCTCGGGGTCTAACTCCTTTGCCGGTTCAAGTGAAATCTCGGTGTCGGGATTCGTCGCCTCCTCCACCACCGTCTTGAAGAGGAACAGTTCTATCTCTCCGGCCTCTTCGATATAATGCGCCTCTATGACCTTGCCCTGGCCGAAACGTTTCTCGGCGGCCTTGAGCATCGCGGACTCAAGCGCCTCGATGAGGATGGACTTGTCTATGCCCTTGTCCTTGCCGACCTGCTCTATTATGTTGCCAAGATTCAATGACACTTCAAACCTCCAGCTTAATGCCGTTCAGGCCGCTGAAAAAGGCGCATCTGCTTTGTTGTCTCGTCGCTCAGAACTGCGGCGTACACACAAAGTACGCCTCGTTCTTCGCTCCTCGCCGCCTCGCATCTGCGCCTTTTTGAGCGGCCTTCGGCATTTTTGGATTTTTCTTACAACCTGCTACAACTCCACTTCAAGCCTTGCCTTTTCGATATTGGCAAGCGGTATCTCGCAATCTTTCCCGTCCACGTCGGTTACGAGGACGCATCCGTTGCCGACTCCATTGATCACAGCATGAAAGTTCTTCCTGCCCTCCATCGGCGCCTTTGTCTTTATCCTGACCTTCCTGCCTGTAAATCTTATAAAATCTTTTTCTCCGAAAAGCAACCTGTCCAACCCCGGGGAGGAAACCTCCAACGTATAGCGCTGAGGTATCGGGTCCTCGACGTCGAGAGCCGCGCTCAGTTCCCTGCTTACCTCGGAACAGTCATCCACGGTAACGCCGCCCGGCTTGTCGATGTATACGCGCAGTATCCTCGCGCCGTGCCCGGACGTAAACTCCACGCCTGCAAGCTCCAACCCCAAAGAAGCCGCTATCGGCGCGGCTATCTCCCTTACCTTGTCCTCAACCGATTGAGCCGCGCCCATGCCTTCCTCCGACTCGCGCTAAAAAAAAAGTGGGCTGATGCCCACTTTAAGCCGCAAGAAAAGAAGCTTAATTTAATAAAGTCTATCACACGCTAAAACCAATTGCAAGCATTTTCCATAGAAAACCGTTGCAGACGTTATCTGCCCCACACGGCCTGGCCGTTGCATCTTATCTCCTTGCCCCATGCCTGCTCCATGGCATCGTAGACGTCCATGGGGATAGGCACGTAATCAAGGGACTTCGCCATACCGGCCCCGTTCCTGTAAGACCAGTCGAAGAACTCCAAAACAGCCTTCGCGTTGGCGCAATTTTCAGGATTCTTGTACACAAGTATGAATGTCGCTCCGGCGATTGGCCAAGCGTTCTTGCCGGGCTGGTCGGTAAGGACAACGGCGTAGCCCGGGGTGTTTTTCCAGTCGGCCCCGGCCGCGGCGGCCATGAAACTCTCGATGGAAGGCGTTACGAACGCTGAGTCCCTGTTTTCAAGCTGCGTATAGATGAGCTTGTTCTGCAGGGCGTACGCAAGCTCCACGTAGCCGATGGTGTTTTTTATCCTCTTTACGTAGGTGGCAACCCCTTCGTTGCCCTTGCCGCCCACGCCGACGGGCCAGTTTACGGACGTGCCGAAGCCGACCTTGTCATGCCATGTCTTGGCAACCTTATCAAGGTAGTTGGTGAATATCCATGTCGTGCCGCTGCCATCGGAACGATGCACCACGGTTATGGTATCGTCCGGGAGATTTACGCCCGGATTCAACTCAGAGAGCCTTTTGTCGTTCCATTTCTTGATGTTGCCGAGGTATATGTCAACGAGAACCTCGGGGGTAAGTCTGAGTTGAGCCGGGTCTACCCCTTTGAGGTTGACGATCGGCACAACGCCGCCTATGGCCGTAGGGAACTGTATAAGGCCCGACTCTTCGATATCCTTTGCCGAAAGCGGCGCGTCGGAAGCCCCGAAGTCAACGGTCTTTGACTTTAGGAAGCTCTGATTAATTCGCCGACCCGTCATTCTCGCGCAGCGTAGAATCTCGTCTTCAAGGAAATCAACCCAGCACCACTTTGCTGCACGAAGGAATTTGTCAAGGAACACGCTTTCATAATCCAAAGTGGTGCTGGGCTCGCAATGACAAAATAAGAATTAATCAGAGCTTCCTTATTTGTATTCCTTCCATTGTATTTCTCCTTTATTTTTTCAACAGTCATATCATTTGCCGTGGGCGCAAGAGCGTCTTGCGCCCACGGCCACCCCGGAGGAGGTTTGAAGCGCCCGTCCCGTCATAAGCATTGGCATGGGCCGGGTTTTTACGGGCAGCAGCGGTGCTCCCCGTAAAACCGAATCAGAAGCACATCTGCCCCTGAAGCTGATAGACGTTCTTCCTGTTGTCGTTGGTGAGCCTGCCCGATGCCTTGTCCTCATACCTCTGGCGCGATGACGCGGCGCCGTCAGGCTCAAGCGTGATGCGGACGCGCTTTAATGCCGCCTCTTTCCGGACAGCCTGAACCGTGTGCGACACTATTTCAAGCACGTCACACTCCTCGGTCCTGATGCGGAAGCCCTCGGATTCGATGTCAATCATCGGCCCTATTTCCGAGAGGAACTCCTCCGCGCATCCGACCTGACGGTTTATATGGCCAAGACACGCGGATGCCTTCCCGTCATCCAATTGTCCGGCCTTTTTCGACATGAACGCCGAGTATCCGCCTATTGCGCTTATCCTGCTTTTCATCTCGTGGAGGAGCATCGTTTTCAACTCCTCAGAGCGCCTTTTTTCGAGCAGATTGTCGACGCGGATGATAAGCTCCTTAATATTGAACGGCTTTGTCATGTATTCGTCGGCTCCCGACTCGAATCCTTTCACCTTGTCCTCAGGCATACACTTGGCCGTAAGCATCAGCGCCGGGACGTGATTTTTCCTCTGCCTCAATCGCCTGCAGATCTCCCAGCCGTCCAGCCCGGGCAACATCAGATCAAGCACCAAGATGTCCGGGTTGAAGGACTCTATCTTTTCCATGGCCGTAAGGCCGTCAAGCGCGCTTGCCGTTACAAAGCCCCTTCTTGTCAGGTTGTAGTCCACAAGGCCCAGCAAGTCCATCTCGTCCTCAACTATCAAAACCTTTTCTATCATCATGCCTCCTCGCTTCTTCCGGACGGGGAAAACCGTATCGCCAGTATCCTTGCGATTATCAATGAAAGCACGAGCACGATGACCATGATTATCCTCGCGTACTCTATCTCCTTGAACCAGAAGATCATGACCTCCGTCAAAATGACGACGAGCACGGTGTCTATTATGTAAGTTACCTTGACCCTGCCTTCTTCAAAGTAGGACAGGACGGTCATAAAAACCTCAAGCAGGGCGAGTATGGTGAGGGCGCTGACCATTACCTGTTTGAGCGCTCCGTGTATGTCATGGCTGAACGAATCAGGAAGCTCCGAAAGGGTCTTGAGCGCCGCCCAGAATATGGCCGCTAAAATGACGATAAGGAGAAGGCTCAACGCTGCCCGCACCGCGGTCTGAAAGAACCGCGACGCCCACTCGTTGAATTTGAGATATGCTTTCCCATCCATGAATGAATCGTAGATCGCAGATGTCAAGGCTTTATCACAGCCATGTTAAACTTGTGCATAGCGCGCCTTACTGCTATACTCTGCTGAAGATCGCATGCACGGAGGAGCAATTGACGCACGCAAACGAGCTTATACTACGCGCATTAAAGGCCGGACTTACCGGAAAGGCGCATATAGACCTTCAGAGGAATCCGCTGCAGCTCAGGTACGACGCGGGGACGATAATCATCGAAGGCGTAGTTGGCAGCATCGCCCAGAAGAGGCGCGCACTCCTATGCGCAATGACCCTTGAAGGCGTCGAGGGCGTCGTTGACAGGCTCAAAGTCGCCCCTGCAAGGCAGATGAGCGACGCCGACATCAAAAGGCATTTTTACGACGCCATGCACGATGACGGCGCTCTCAAGGGATGCGACATAACCATAGAGGCGCGTCAAGCGATAATAGACATCGAAGGCGTGGTTCTCTCGCTTTCGCATAAAAGGCTTGCCGGGGCGCTTGCATGGTGGGTGCCGGGATCGATGGAGGTCATAAACAGCCTCGAGGTAGAGCCGCCTGAGGACGATTCGAACGACGAGTTGGTGGACGGGATACGGCTTGTGCTTGAAAAGGACGTTCTTGTAAAAACCTCATCGCTCGCCGTCTCGGCGCTGGACAGCGTGGTAACCATCGAAGGCGTCGTATCGAGCGAGGCCGTCAAAGACGCATCCGAGAACGACTGCTGGTATGTCTGGGGCGTTAACGACGTCATCAACAACCTGCGCGTGGAAAAGCGCTCATAAAATACTTCCATTTGACTTGAAATCGGGTATAATAAATCATCTCAACATCCGATTACGCGGCAAAAGGCGCGCCAGTGTCCAAGACCCTGATAAAACTGTTTTTCCTTGCCCTTGCTATGGTCGTGGCCATGCCCGTTCAGGCCGTCTCTCAGGACAGGCACGACGAGGAGGTGGACAGGATGGTCCCCCCGCCTGATGAACGGGGCGCGTTTAAGTTCGTCAGAGTGCCGGGGCAGTTCAAGCGCACCCAGATGGGCTTTCTCGACACGTCGCCGGACGCCCCGCCGCTTGGCCATTTTCCACAGGACAATTACGGCTTCGTTGACTGGGCAAAGGCCATAAAAGACGGGCTTATCGCGCCGCGCTCCTTCATATCGAACACGGATAAACCCACTGAGCAGGATATCGACAAAGAGGAAAACACCAACCCTGTGCTGATACGTTCCAAGCTGGAGTTCATGCCCGACGTAATCTTCCCGCACGCGGCGCACACGACGTGGCTCAAATGCTCTACCTGTCATACGCAGATGTTCGAGCTTCAGGCGGGCGCAACGCCCATAACCATGGCCGCGATATGGCGCGGACAGTACTGCGGCAGATGCCATGACAAGGTGGCCTTTCCGTTGAGAAACTGCTTCAAATGCCACTCCGCGCCGCGTTCAAAACAGCCGGTTGTGCAAGGGGCCGCCAATGACTTGGAAAAGGCCGGCGCCAAAAAAAGCTCTAAGAAGAAATAGGGCAGAATATGCCTGACGACGCAAATAAAACACCTCTTAAACCCCTCCCTGAAAACGACCTCGACTCCTTCCTTGAAAAAAAAGAGGAGATGGACAACCTTTTCAAGGAAAAATTCACAAGGCGCGTTACCGTCATGTTCACCGACCTGAAAGGCTCCACCTCGGTTGCCGACAGGGAGGGAGACCTTTCAAGCAGGCTTCTCATAAAACATCACAACGATATAATATTTCCGTTAATAGGCCGCTTTAACGGAGTGCTCGTAAAGACCATGGGAGACGGCACGCTTTCCTACATTGAAAGCGCGCAGGACGGGGTACGGGCGGCGCGCGACATCCTCAAGGAGATCGACGGATACAACGTTACAAAAAAAACCAGTACCCCGATCCTCATGCGCGTCGGGCTTCACACC
>JACRCE010000107.1 GCA_016213015.1 Deltaproteobacteria bacterium
TGGATTATGAAAGCGTGTTCCTTGGCAAATTCCTTCGTGCAACAAAGTGATGCTGGGCGCGGCAATCTCTAAGTTGTTGATTTCCTTGAAGACGAGATTGCTTCGCGGAGCGAGAATGACGGGTCGGCGAATTAATCAGAGGTTCCCTAAGGTTACTCTTTATCTTCGGCCTTAAACCCGATCTGCCGTTTCCTTGGTTCAGGCGGCTTCATCAACTCATATATGGCCTGAAAGACCGCCTTGAACTGCTCATCATACTTCTTTTCGAGTTCGGTCATCTTTTTCATCAACTCCGCGTTAGAAGCAAGCATCCGGCGAAGCCGGACAAAAGCCTTCACAATCTGTATACTTGTTTGAACGGCCACAGGGCTGTTTAAGACCGTGGCAAGCATGATCGCTCCGCGCTCGGTAAATGCGTAAGGCAGATTCGGCGAAAACTTGAGCCGTTTGAGGTGGTCGCAATTTGCGACCACCTCTATTTTCTCATTCGCAGTCAATTGAAACATGAAATCATGAGGGAAGCGATCAGGGTTACGCTTGACCTGCTCGTTTAGACGCTTAGTTGTAACGCCATATAATACCGCCAGATCGGCGTCAAGCATAACTTTATGCCCTCGGATAAGCAGGATAGAGTTTTCAATCCTTTCAACGGGTATTATGGATTTCTTATCGGTCATGCCGCTCTCCTGCGTTGGAGTCCAAACGCTATTGCCGCGCCCGCGACGCCGAACGCAACGCACCCGTAAGCGAACACGTCCCCGTAGATCGTATAAAAGGTCAACCTCTCCTTTATGAATACCGCTTCCCCGGTCAACACGGTCTTCTCGAACAGCCCTGTCCTTGCCTTTATGCGGCCGGCCGGGTCAACGATGGCGCTTATGCCGGTGTTGGCCGACCTTAAAAGAAAGCGCCTGTTCTCGACGGCGCGGAGCGCGCTCATCTCAAGGTGCTGGTACGGCGCGCTTGAGCGTCCGAACCATGCGTCGTTGGTGATGTTCACCAATATTGACGCTCCGTTTCTCACGGCCTCGGAGGCTATCTCCGGGAAGATCGCCTCATAGCATATAAGCACGCCGAGCGAACCTTGCGGGAAACCGGCAATCGGGTATGCCCCTTCCCCTGACACGAAATCCCCTGCGCCGACCGTCAGCTTTTTTACGAACCACAAGACATTTTTCATGGGCACGTACTCGCCGAACGGCACGAGGTGAACCTTGTCATACCTGCCGATTAACGCGCCGTCAGGGGACAACAGGTACGCGCTGTTGAAATAACTCGTCTCCCTGGTCTTGAAATTATAGTTGTAAGCGGGCGCTCCGGTCAAGACGTAAGTATTGGTCTCCTTTGCCGCGCCGAGAGCGCGCCTTGTCTCCTCAGCGGTCTCCTTTACCTCCTGCCCAAGAAAAAACGGCATGGCGCTCTCCGGCCATATAATGAGCGAGGCGCCTTGCGTTGCGGCCTTCCCGCTCAACTCGCGGTAGATGTCAACGGTGTTCATCCTGTGCGAGGCGTCCCACTTCACGCCCTGATCGATCGCGCCTTGCGCCACGCTGACCTTTACCGGGGAAACGCGGCTCAAGACTTCATCCACCTTGTCTATCGCGAAAAAACCGTAGATGACCGTCAAGACCAGAAGGATAGCGGCAACGCCGGTTTCGATAAACGGTTTTTGCCCGTGCCTCTCCACCTTCAGCCCGACCCATCGGCACAGGGCGACGTTCACCATCATTACAAGATACGAAAGTCCGTAAACGCCGGTAACATCCACAACCTGAATGATATGCGTCCAATTGAACTGCGTGTAGCCGAGGAGCGACCACGGAAAACTAAGGAAAAACATGTTGGCGCGCAGATACTCTAATGATACCCATAAGGCGGGGATGAGGAAGAGACTGGATAGCGGCCTTCCCTTGCCGACGGTTGAAACCAGCCACGCAAACGCGCCGGTGTAGAGGGCAAGATACGCGGCAAGGAGCGCCATTACCGGCACGCTTGTCCATAAAGGCACATGGCCGTAATAGTACATGGAGTTGACGACCCAGTAGACGTCGCCGAGATAAAAAACAAACCCGCTTATACAGCCGAGGAGCGCGGCGACACGGACGCTTACCCCGTCAATGGCGAAAAAAAACGGCACAAAGGCGAACCATGCCATAAGGCCGACGCCTATCGGCGGATGCGCCGCGACAAGCATAAGCCCGGATATAACGGCAAGGGATATGCGCCCAGCACCACTTTGAATTGTCGTCATATTATTTAACAAGTCTCCCCAGCCGCTTGGTCATGTTATCCCTCACGGCATCGGCTACAAAAAGTGGTACTGGGCAAGCCTTCTCATTTGACCAACAGGTTGAATAGGAAGAATACGAGCAGCGTCAAACCCAGCCCAAGGAGCGCGCCGAGGAATATCTCGAACTTTGTGTGTATCGCGCCGATGAGCCTTGAATGGCTTACCATCGTAGCCATAACAAAGGCAAGCATGACGACGAACGGCTCAAGGGTCAAAAGGCTTATGGAGGTGAAGAGCGAAAAGGCCACTGCCGCGTGGCCGCTCGGCAGCCCGCCGTGAAGGGGTCTGCCCTTGCCATAGGCGGCCTTGACAACGACGACGGCTATGAGCACCAGAAGAAGCGCGACTATGGCGACGTGTCCGGCGAACATCTTTACCCCTTCAAGCGCGCCCGCCATGGGGCCGTACAGGTGCTTTGTGAATATCATGTACGACACGATGAGCACGGCGATCGACGATATGAGCACCGCCCCGGCCGCTACGTCCTTTGCGTTCTTGGCGATGAGGTTTTTCTTGTCCTCAAGGAGGTTTACCGTCTCTTCGATGGCAGTATTGAGCATCTCCGCGAAAAGCAGTACCACGACCGAAATCGCAAAGACCACGAACTCCAGCATGGGCAGACGGAGCACAAGGCTCGATACGAGCGCCATTGCCGCGATGACGTAATGATACCGTATGTGGCGCTGGGTCTTAAAGGCGTAGATAACGCCCTCTATGGCGCAGTTTAGAGCCTCAAGCCAGTTTTTCGGCTTCACTATGTCGTCGCGATCGGTCATTCGGTAAAGCCGGTTATCAGCTTAAAAGGCGACGGTATCACAACAATTTTGTATTGACTTCTTTACAATACTTACTTATAATGTATATTACAAGTAAGTCCTCGTTCGTGGGGTACCGGAATGGCGCCTCGTAAATAACGAACGGGGCTTTGTATTTATGGGAACAACGGGTTCTCTTCAATGATAATACCCTTTATCGTCTTGTAGTAATAATCATCTCCGTACTCATACTTCCTGAATATCGCCCAGCTTGCAAAATCAACCGCCTGAAGTGACTTCTCTTCGGGAGTTCTTATCTCTACCCGCAGATCGACCCCGTGGTTGTTCGAAACCTGCTTCTCCAGATAGTCCTTAAAATTAACGTTCAAAAATTTATTGGTTTCCCGTCTTTCGGCTATGAGTTCAATTTTGCCGACGGCAGGTATCAGTTTTCTGGTGAATATCCTGTCTAAAAGGATGTTTGTAACGTAATTATAAAGCACCGCCTTTCCCTCACGAAGTCTTATGTGAACCTTTCGCTTATTGAGGATTATTGCAACTATGCTTGCGTCTTTTTCGGCGAGGCAACGTAAAAGCCTTATGCGAGTCTCCGATTTTTCGTGATAGGCGTGCAATATCCGCCCCTTTTCCTTTAATTTCTTCGAAAGTCCTGCATGGACTTTTTTGACGCATTTTTCTATCGGCCTTTTGTGTTCCGCAAATACCAACGTTATGACAAAATACTTCGTTGTCCCGCTTTTGCCGAAGTCGAATCCTAAATCTCCGGACTCGTCCATGAATATATAAGACATCCAATACGCTCCGCAACCTTTCTTTAAGGTCACAAACCGTGACCTTAAAGAATCGGCTTGCCCTTTCGAGCCCGTTATCCTTCCTTGCGCTTGGGCCTCTTGTTGGCCTCGAGCACCCGTTTTCTCAGCCTTATGGACTGCGGCGTAACCTCAACCAGTTCATCGTCCCTTATGAACTCGATGGCCTGCTCGAGATTCATCATATGCGGCGGATAGAGTATCATGGCCTCGTCGGTCCCTGAGGCGCGCATGTTGGTGAGCTTTTTTTCCTTCACCACGTTCACGTCCATGTCGTTTTCACGAGAGTTCTCGCCGATGATCATGCCCTCGTAGACCTGCGTACTTTCCTTTACGCACAGGGTTCCCCTCGGCTGAATGTGGTAGAGCGCGTATACCGTCGTGGTTCCCGACCTGTCCGACACCAGCGCGCCGGTGTCTCTCTTGTTTATGGTGCCGTGCCACGGCTCGTATCCGTCGAATATGTGGTTCAATAGTCCAGTGCCGCGCGTGTCGGTGAGAAACTGTGAGCGGAATCCTATAAGCCCTCTGGCTGGGATGCGAAACTCCAACCTGACCCTGCCGTGGCCGTTGTTGAGCATCTTTTGCATCCTGCCCTTTCTCATGCCCACCTGCTGGGTTACTACGCCGATAAACTCCTCAGGCACGTCAATGACCAGATTTTCCATCGGCTCTTCCACCTTGCCGTCTATGGTTCTGGTGATGGTCTGAGGCATGGAGACCGAAAGCTCATATCCCTCGCGCCTCATCATCTCTATGAGTATGGCAAGCTGAAGCTCGCCCCTGCCCATGACCTTGAAGGAGTCGGCCTTTTCAAAATCCACCTTTATGGCGACGTTATATAGAAGCTCCTTTTCAAGCCTGTCTCTCAGATTCCTTGCCGTAACGTACTTGCCCTCTTTGCCGGAAAGGGGAGAGGTGTTGGCGGAAAAGACCATCGATATGGTCGGCTCGTCAACCTTTATCCTCGGCAGGGGCTTTGGGTTTTCAGCGTCCGTGATGGAGTCGCCTATGTTGACGCCCTCGATGCCCGCGATCGCGGCTATCTCGCCCGCGCCGGCGGATGCCGCGTCAATCCGCTCCAATCCCTGAAACACGTAAAGGCACGTTACCTTGGTCTTTATCGTTTCCGTCGCCTTTGCCACCGCGACAACGTCCCCGACCCTTATCGTGCCTGAAAATATCCTTGCTATGGCAAGCCGCCCCACGTAGTCGCTGTAGTCTATGTTCGTAACCAGCATCTGAAGTACGCCTGCCGGGTCTCCAGTCGGAACGGGCACGGTCTTTATTATGGCCTCGAAGAGAGGTTTTAAGTCGCTTGAAGCCTCCTCCGGCTTCAATGCCGCTGTGCCCTTCTTTGCGTTGGTGTAGATGACAGGGAAGTCGAGCTGGTCTTCCGTAGCGTCAAGGTCTATGAACAGGTCGTAGACCTCGTTCAACACCTCCTGAATCCTCGCGTCAGGCCGGTCTATCTTGTTGATGACGAGTATGGGCTGGAGCTTCAACTCCAGCGCCTTTCTCAGAACGAAGCGCGTCTGGGGCAAAGGCCCCTCGGATGCGTCAACGAGCAAAACGACCCCGTCCACCATCTTGAGTGTGCGCTCCACCTCTCCGCCGAAGTCGGCGTGTCCCGGCGTGTCCACGATGTTTATCTTCACGCCGCCGAACTCGATGGCCGTGTTCTTGGCCATGATGGTTATGCCGCGCTCGCGCTCAAGGTCTATGTTGTCCATCACGCGCTCTACCACCTTCTCGTTTGCGCGGAACGTTCCGGCCTGCCTGAGCATGGCGTCAACGAGCGTGGTCTTGCCGTGGTCGACGTGCGCTATTATCGCTATGTTTCTCAGATTTCTATCGGACATGTCCTCTTCCCCTTCGTTCGGCTATATTCCGCAACCATACGGATCACGTTCGTAATGAACATGATAATATACGTCAACGGCCTTCAGAAGTAAAGGCAAATCCGATAATGCGCGTCAAGCATGAGAAGGCATGACCTGATCTTCGCGCTCCTCCAGTCCCGGAGCGATCAGAACGGGCTGATATACGGAGAAGGGGCGCTTGAAACGCTCCACGACGGGTTCGGCTTCCTCCGCGCGCCGGACTACAACTATCTGCCAGGGCGCGCTCATAGAGACCGGAAGCAGGATGGACGAGGTGATCTTCGAGGAGTTCAAGGGAACCGGCAGCATGGAGATCGTCCTTGACAGAAAACTCTCCGAACGGCGCGTCTTCCCGGCCATAGACCTCAATAAGTCCGGCACGAGAAAAGAGGAGCTTCTCCTTACGAAGGAGGCTTTGAACAGAATCTGGATACTCAGAAAGGTTTTGCAGCCCTTGAACCCGGTTAAGTCAATGGAGTTTCTGCTCGATAAGGCGCAGGGCACGCCGGACAACAAGTCGTTCTTGGGTTCGATGAGCAAGTAATACCGTACCGCCCAGCGCCGCTTTCCGGCACAAAGACCCGTGCCTGCACAAATCTTGGCAACGGAAACGGCGCTGGGCGGTACGGCAAGCCGTAATTTTTTAAGCCGCCTTCAGTTGCTTGACCTTTAACTTCTTCCTTCTCAATTCCCAGAGGTCATAGTGCATCTGCTGAATAAGCCAGCTCTCCGGCGTAGTGTCGAAGGCGATGGAGAACCTCACGGCCATCTCCGGACTTATTCCGGCGCGGCCGTTCAAAAGCTCCGAGAGGGTTTTGCGGCTTACGCCCAGGGCATTAGCGGTCGCGGTAACGGTAAGGTTAAGAGGCTCCATGCAGAGCTTCCTTATGACTTCGCCGGGATGCGGAGGGTTGTGCATCATGGCTTTATTCTCCTTATCAATGGTAATCGAGATAATCAACGTCGAGGGCGTTCGGCCCTTCAAACCTGTATATCACCCGCCGGTTGCCGCTAACTTCAACGGAGCAGAAACCTTTGAGGCCCCCTGACAGCCCATGCAGCCTCAAGCCCGGCAGGTTCATGTCCTCGGGTTTAATAGAGGCGTCGAGTCTGGCAAGTATCAGCCGCAACCTGTCCGCGTGCTTCGCCTGTATCCCTGCCTTGCTTCCGGTAGAGTAAAAGGCATTCAGCCCCTTGTGGCGGAAGCTCTTTATCATCATACTATTGTAACCCTATCAGTTACAGTATGCAAGGGCTTTTTGCGGCCTTGTCTGGCCGATTCACGTGTTGGCGGGAGTTTCCTCCCGCCAATCGCGAGGCCGTGCCGCCGGAATAAGGTGGAGGAAACTCCCGACGGCACGGCAACGGAACACTTGAAAGAAATCAGAACCTGTAATTAACGCCGACCTTCCATGACTGTTCGTCAAGAAGGTGCCCCTCTACGCGGGCACTGAGGCCCTTGGTCAGGCTTATAAAGTACGTTAAGGAAGCTCTGATTAAGTCTTATTTTGTCATTGCCGCGCCCAGCACCACTTTGGATTATGAAAGCGTGTTCCTTGGCAAATTCCTTCGTGCAACAAAGTGGCGCTGGGCGCGGCAATCTCTAACTCGTTGATTTCCTTGAAGACGAGATTCTACGCTGCGCGAGAATGACGGGTCGGCGAATTAATCAGAGTTTCTCTAAATATTGCGGCAGGGTGATTATGGAAAAGACGCGGGAAGACGATAAGGATTTTTTGAAGGAGTTCGGCGAAGGCGTCAGGGCGCTCAGAAAGGCAAAGGGTTTATCGCAGGAAGACCTCGGAGAGAAAACAGACCTGCACAACACCTACATCGGCGGCATAGAGCGCGGCGAAAGGAACCCTTCCCTCAAGAACGCCGCAAGGATAGCCCATGTGCTCGGCGTTGACCTCGGGGAGCTTTTTTCAGGCGGACGATCTCTGAAAACACGCGAAACAGGACTCAAGATGGACGTCCTTGACGAGATACGGAGACTCCGCCTTGAATTTGAGGAACTCAAGGCGGAGTTCGAGACCTTCAAGCGCCACCAACGGATGCTGTCCGCGAAAAAACCGTAGACCGGCTTTCACAGCCTCTTAAAGCTCCTGTCAACCGCCTCAAGGGTCTTTTCAACGTCCGCGTTGGTATGGGCGAGGCTTACGAACACTGCCTCGAACTGGGAGGGCGGCAGGTATATCTTGTTCTTGAGCATGGCCATGAAGTATTTGGAAAACCTCCCGATGTCCGATGTCTTTGCGTCCGCGTAGTTTTGCACGTGAGCGTCCGTAAAGAATACCGTGAACATCGAACCCGCCCTTGCCACGCGGCATTTGACATTGCGCCTTGCCGCTATCTCCTCTACGCCTGAGCAAAGCGCCTCGGTCGTCTTAAACAACTTCTCATAAACCCCTTTTTGTTGCAGCAGCCTTAGCGTCTCTATACCGGCGGTCATCGCAATCGGGTTGCCTGAGAGGGTTCCTGCCTGATAGACCGGGCCTGAAGGAGACAGCATCTCCATTATAGCCTTCTTGCCTCCGAACGCGCCCACAGGAAGCCCGCCGCCGATGACCTTGCCGAGGCAGGTTATGTCCGGGTCGATGCAGTATACCTTCTGCGCCCCGCCGTAGCAAAGCCTCCAGCCGCTCATCACCTCGTCCATTACAAGAAGCGCGCCGTACTGTTTGCACAGCGCGGCAAGACCCGTCAGAAAACCCTCTTTCGGAAGCACGACGCCCATGTTTCCCGGCGCGCCCTCGACTATGACGCAGGCCACGCGGTGCGGCTCCCTCTCGAATATGGCCTTTACCGAATCAAGGTCGTTGTAAAGCGCGTTGAAGGTGTGCTTTGCAAGGTCTTGCGGCACGCCCGGCGAGTCCGGCACCCCGAGCGTGGCCATGCCGCTGCCCGCCTTTACAAGCAGGCTGTCGCCGTGTCCGTGATAACAGCCCTCGAACTTTATTATGTTGTCCCGCTTCGTGTATGCGCGGGCAAGGCGGATGGCGCTCATCGTGGCCTCGGTGCCTGAGCTTGTGAACCTTACCATGTCCATAGAGGGAAAAGCCTTGACCACAAGCTCCGCAAGCGCTATCTCAAGGGCCGTGGGCGCTCCGAAGCTCGTGCCGTTGGATACCGCCTTTTTAAGGGCTGATACGACCTTTGGATTGGCGTGTCCGAGTATCATAGGCCCCCATGAGCCTATGTAGTCAATGTATTGATTGCCGTCTACGTCGTATATCTTGGAGCCGGACGCTTTGCTTATGAAAAGCGCTTTGCCTCCGACCGCCTTAAAGGCCCTGACCGGGCTGTTTACGCCGCCCGGGATGGAGCACAGCGCCCTCTTTAACAGTTCTGCCGATCTTTTCGTGCCCATAATGCCTCCTGTATATATTTGCCCGTCTGATTTTACCTTACCGGTTGAGAGTGTCAATGGCTATTTACTTGTTTTTAATGTACAATTGCCCCGTCGCAAGCAACAGAGGTTTAACGCCCCCGTAATATCCCTGTAACATGACGGCGGTATCATGTCGCAGGTGAACAAAAAATAAACGGAGGAATGGTTATAAATGACGATAAAAAAGATAACTTTCGCGCTCCTATCGCTCATGGCGCTCTTACTGATGAGCCTGTCGACTCAGGCCGCATGGTTTGAGCCGGGCGAGGAGACAAAAGGCGCGGCTATAACGACCGGCGATACGGACTTGAACATCCGGGTGCGGCTCCAGCCAAGGTATGACCACGGCAATCTTGTTGCGAGCCGGGACAACAAGACCTATTCCACGGAAAGCGATCTGTATCTCAGGAGGGTGCGTCTTGAACTGACCGGCGCTTTTGCGGCAAAGACCATAAAGTACAACCTGACCCTCTCGGCGGACAAATACGACAAGGCCGGAAACGCCAATGCCCTCGGCATCCAGACCGCGTTCGTCGAGTGGGCCGCTGACCCGGCCTTTTCCATCATTGCGGGCAAGGAAAAGCTCCCGTATTCAAGGGTCTCCCTTACGTCGTCATCAAGGCGTCTGCTTATCGAAAACCCGGTCTCAACAGAGTCCGCCAAGGCGATCTTCGGCAGATCGGAGCCGTATTACCAGCCGAAGCTCGCAATAAAAGGCGCCTTCCTCGACGGGGTAATCGCTTATGAGGCCGCCTACGCCGACGGATGGGCAAACGGGGACGCGATACAGACAAACTCTCTCCGCACGACCTATACGGTCTATAGGAGTAAGCCGGTATATGCGTTGAGAACGGAGTTTTCCCCTCCCGGCTGGGTCGAGAGCAAGAAAAGCGACGCTCATCTCGGCAAGGGCAAGCACCTTACGCTTGGCGTGGATTACGTGGAGCAGGACGACATAGAATACAACCTTACGACAGGGACATATCAAGAGTCGAGAAGGCTCAACGGCATAGACCTATCGGGCCATTATAACGGGATCACGGCGCAGATCGAATATAACGAGTGGAAGATAGACACGCTCGACCCCCGCGTCATGGGTGTGCATCCGAGGGGCTGGTACGCTCAGGCCGGTTATTACATCGACGGCCTGCGACTGGAGCCGGTCGGACGCTACGAATTCTATAATCAGGACTCCAAGGCCGTTTCAAAGGCCGAGAGGGATTATACGCTTGGCGTCAACTGGTATCGCATGGGCCACAGCCTCAAGTTCGGGGTCAACTGGGTGCGCTCGGTTTATCAGTCGAACGCCGCCGGTCGTCTCGCCAACGACGACAAGAAGGACGTAGTGCAGGCGCAGGCGCAGATGTATTATTAAAGACCGTGTCCGTGACCGTGAACCGTGAAAGTCCCCCTGATAAGTGGGACTTAGGGGGTTGAATCTTTTACGGTCACGGACAACGGTCACGATTCACGGTCTTTATAGTTTAACGCGCCTGTAACCTTGCTGTAACAATGGAATGATAGCTTACAGGGCATGAAAAAGGAGAATTGCATGAACAAGGGCTTTCTGGCGACGGTTCTATTTGTTTTCACCCTGTGTGCGTTCGGAAGCGCAAACGCCGAGGGCCTCATAAACGGCGCAGGCTCAACATTCGCCTATCCGCTCTACTCCAAGTGGGCTTATGAGTACAACAAGAAGACCGGCATAAAACTCAACTATCAGTCGATCGGCTCAGGCGGCGGCATAAAGCAGATAAAGTCAAAGACCGTTGACTTCGGGGCAACTGACGCGCCTCTTACCGCAAAGGAGCTTGAGGAGTCCGGCTTGATGCAGTTCCCGATGGCCATCGGCGGGGTAGTGCCTGTAATCAACCTCGCGGGCGTCAAGCCCGGGGAGGTCAAGCTGACTGGAGAGCTTATAGCCGACATATATCTTGGGAAGATTTTGAAATGGAACGATAAGAGGCTTGCCGAGATAAACCCGGGCGTAAACCTGCCGGAGGAGAAGATAACGGTTGTTTATCGCTCTGACGGGAGCGGCACCACGTGGATATTCACCAACTACCTCGACAAGATAAGCAAGGCGTGGCATGAAAAGACCGGGACAGGCACGGCGGTCAACTGGCCAACGGGCGTCGGCGGCAAGGGCAACGAGGGCGTGGCCACTTATGTAAAGAGGCTCAATGGCTCCATAGGCTACGTCGAGTACGCTTACGCGCTTCAAAACAAACTCACTCATACGCGCCTTTCAAACCGCGGGAGGGCGTTTGTTGAACCTTCAATGGACAGCTTTTCAGCGGCGGCGGGCAACGCGGACTGGAAGGGCACGCCCGGATTCGGGGTCATCCTGACGGATCAGCCGGGCAAGACGGCATGGCCCATTGCCGGGGCCACCTTTATCCTTATCTATAAAAATCCGTCGGACTGCCGTACCACAAAGACCATGCTTGAGTTCTTCGACTGGGCTTACGTAAACGGCGTTGACATGGCAAGGTCAATGGACTACGTGCCGGTGCCCCTGCAGGTTTACGAGATGATGAAAAAGGCATGGGCAAAGGACGTGAAGTGCAAAGAGTAGCCCCGAATAACGGTTTGGCGGACGCCTTGTTCAAAGGCTTGTGCCGCTTTTTCGCGCTATCGGTCATTGTGCTGATGATTGCGATATTCATCGTGCTCGTCAAGGAGGCGTATCCATCCATCAGGGCCTTCGGCTGGGGCTTTCTTACCGGCTCCACGTGGGACCCAGTAGCCCCTGAGTTCGGCGCGCTCCCGGCCATCTACGGCACCCTGATTTCATCGCTGATAGCGCTGGCAATAGCGCTTCCCGTAAGCCTCGGCATAGCGGTCTTCATCACGGAGATGTCGCCTTCATGGCTCAAAGCGCCTATCGGCGCTGCCATCGAGCTTTTGGCGGCCATACCGAGCATCATATACGGCATGTGGGGGCTGTTCGTATTCGCGCCGCTCTTTGCCGAACACGTTCAGCCGTTCTTCATAGAGCGTCTCGGCTTCATCCCGCTGTTTGCCGGAGCGCCGCTCGGCATAGGCATGTTCCCGGCCGGCTTCATACTCGCCATAATGATCATCCCGTTCATATCGTCGGTAATGAGAGACCTCTTTCAGATGGTCCCGCCGATATTGAAGGAGTCGGGCTACGGCGTGGGCGCCACCAAGTGGGAGGTCATCTGGAAGGTCGTCGTGCCTTACGCCGGGTCCGGCATATTCGGCGCGGTTATATTAGGGCTCGGCAGGGCGCTCGGCGAGACCATGGCCGTTACCTTCATAATCGGCAACTCCTTCAGGATAAGCGCATCCCTCTTCGACCCGGGCACGAGCATCTCGGCAAAACTCGCCAACGAATTCACCGAGGCCGTCGAGGACATATACCTTTCAAGCCTCGTTGAGCTTGGACTCATACTGTTCGTAATAACGTTTATGGCGCTGGCAACGGCAAAGCTCATGACAAGGCGCATGGCGATCAAGGCCGGACGCTCTTAATACCTTAACCATAAAGGATTCGCCTTTACACGGTCACGGACACGGTTCACGGTATTTACTATGAACTCACCCTACCTTAGAAGAAAGATCATAAACCTTCTGGCCCTCGGCGCGTCCTTTCTGTCCGCGGCCTTCGGCATCCTGTTTCTCGTATGGATATTGAAGGACGTGGCCTCGTTCGGCTTTGGTGCGCTTGACGTCGCGTTTTTCACCCAACTCCCAAGCCCGCCGGGCGAGACCGGCGGCGGGCTTGGAAACGCGATAGCCGGAACCGCGCTTATTACGATCATTGCAACGGCCATCGGCGTACCCGCCGGCATACTTGCCGGAACGTATCTTTCGGAGTATGGCAGGGGCTCTAAAACGGCCGAGGTCGTAAGATTCTTATCCGAGATACTCGTCAGCGCGCCTTCGATAGTAATCGGCATATTCGTTTATGCGATCGCCGTAAAGCCGTTCAACGGATTTTCCGCGCTTGCCGGGGCGATTGCCCTTGCCATAATAATGCTCCCTGTCG
The DNA here is from genome assembly GCA_016213015.1 of Deltaproteobacteria bacterium. GTDB lineage: Bacteria > Desulfobacterota > GWC2-55-46 > GWC2-55-46 > GWC2-55-46 > JACRCE01. The sequence goes on from JACRCE010000107.1 coordinate 13,165, forward strand.
TCATAAGAACGGCTGAAGAGATGTTGAAGCTCGTGCCGGACGCCACCCGCGAGGCCGCGCTTGCCCTTGGCGCGCCGCATTGGAAGGTTACGGTGTTCGTGGTCTACAGGGGCGCGCTACGGGGCATAATCACGGGCGTCATGCTCGCCGTGGCAAGGGTGGCCGGAGAGACGGCCCCCCTGCTGTTCACCTCATTTCATAACGCCTTCTGGAGCTTTAAGTTGAATGAACCTACGGCGACGCTCACGGTAAGCATATTCAACTACGCGATGGCTCCGTATGAGGACTGGCATGCCAAGGCATGGGGCGCGGCCTTCCTCATAACCGCGCTTGTATTGATCGTTACCGTGTCGGCGCGGCTCATAGTGGGCCGGAGGAAAGGCGCATTAACAAGCTGACCATAAAAAATCTCAACTTTTATTACGGCCAAAAGCAAGCGCTTAAAAACGTCAACCTCCATGTCCGGGAAAATGAGATAACCGCGCTCATCGGCCCGTCCGGCTGCGGCAAGACCACGTTCCTGCGATGTCTTAACAGGATGCACGACCTTTATCCGGGAAACAGGTATGAAGGGGAGATACTCCTCGACGGGGTAAACATCCTTGAAAAGAAACTCGACCTCATCAAGCTTAGGAGCAGGGTCGGCATGGTCTTTCAAAAGCCCACGCCGTTCCCGATGACGATATTCGACAACATCGCCTTCGGATTGAAGCTCGCGGGCGTGCGAAACAAAGGAGAGCTTGCCGGCAAGGTTCAGGCCGCGCTCAAGGTATCCGCGCTGTGGGAGGAGACCAAGGACAGGCTTGGCGACTCGGCGCTTTCCCTGTCCGGCGGCCAGCAGCAAAGACTTTGTATAGCGAGGGCCGTGGCCGTAGAGCCTGACGTCATACTCATGGACGAGCCGTGTTCGGCGCTCGACCCGGTTGCAACGGCCAAGATCGAGGATCTGATGTCCGACCTGAAGAGAAACTACACCGTGGTCATCGTAACGCACAACATGCAGCAGGCCGCAAGGGTCTCCGAGCATACCGGCTTTTTCATGCTCGGCGAGGTCATAGAGTTCGATCAAACGCAAAAGATATTCACCGCGCCGTCCAACAAGCTCACAGAGGATTATATCACCGGAAGGTTTGGATAAACCGTATTTTTGTGGCATAATATAAATCGTTGCACGAAAGAGGAGAGATGACACGCGAAGCCTACCACAAATCACTCAACGAACTGCAAGACGAACTCATGCGTCTTGCGTCAATGGCCTCAGGCGCGCTTTCCGGGGCAATGACCGCGCTCAAGGACAGGGACCTGGCGGCTTCCAAAAAGATAGTTATGGCCGACGCCGAGGTCAACAGGAAGCGTTTCGAGATAGAGGAAAAGTGCATCCGCCTCATCGCCACCCAACAGCCGATGGCCGTTGATTTGCGTACCCTTGCCGCCATCATCAACATAGTTACAGACCTTGAAAGGATCGGCGACCATGCCGAGGGCATAGCTAAGATAAGCCTGTCCATCGGAGAGGAGCAACTGGTCAAGCCGCTCATAGACCTGCCGAGGATGGCGGACAAGGCGCTCTCCATGCTCCAAAGGTGCATGGAGTCCTTCGTTGCGCGGGACGCCGTGGCCGCAAGAAAGATATGCGACGAGGACGACGAGGTTGACGCGCTCTACGACGCCGTCTATAACGAACTGATCCTCCTTATGATTGAAAACCCCGCGATAATCAAGGACGCGACCTATCTTATCTGGGGGGCGCACAACATCGAGCGCATAGCGGACAGGGTAACGAACATCGCGGAGCGCGTGGTCTACATGGTTACCGGCAAGATGGAAGAGGTAAACGTGTCGAAGTACTGAGGAAGGGCTTCAAGATGTGGGTGACAACCGTATAACGCTTTCATTCATTCTGCCCGCGCGCAACGAAGAAGTGTTCATATCAGGCGCGTTGAGGTCAATCAAGAAACATGCGGCTTTGATCAGGCACGAGGTGGTCGTTGCCGATAACGGCTCCACGGATGCGACGTGCGAGTCGGCAAGACAAGAGGGGGCCATCGTCATCGAGGATGCGGCAGGGACGATTGCGGCGGTGAGGAATAAAGGCGCCTCCTTCGCGCAGGGACGGATACTTGTTTTTATGGACGCCGACGTTTTGCTGACCCCGCGCTGGCAAGAAGGGATAGATCGCACCATAAAGGCATTGGATGCCGACCCCATGCTGATTACAGGGTCGAGATGCGGCGCTCCCGAAGATGGGACATGGATTGTCCGTTATTGGTTCGCAAGGAAACGGCTGGCCCAAGCGAATTATATCAATTCAGGGCATCTGATCGTAACAAGGACGTTGTTCGACAGGGTCAACGGCTTCAATGAAGCGATGAAAACATCCGAGGACTATGATTTTTCGGTCAGGGGAGTCAGGGCCGGAGGCAGGATCGTCGACGCGCCTGATCTGCCGGTCATTCATTTGGGTTTTCCGGCAACGATCGCCTCGTTCGTCAAACGAGAGATGTGGCACGGAACCGACGACTTCAACGGTATAAGAAAGATGCTTGCCTCAAAGCCGGCTTTGATAGCCTTGCTGAACTTTGCCGCTCTGCTATCCACCCTCGCATCCGTTGCGCTGACCCGTAGCGCGCTTTTTGTATGGCTGTATATCGCCATGATGGCTGCCGTCGCTGGAGCAACGGCAATGTCGAGATTCGGCTTCGGCGGTCTTAGGACTTTCATGATGAGTAGCTCTATAGCATATCTTTATATCACCGGCAGGACGCTGGCTTTGATAAGCGGCATGAAAAGGCGCGTTCAGACGGTCTTTTGCGCGACGCGATAGCAGGCCGTCAAAAAACCGGATATTGACGATTTATATTTACAAGCCGCCGGCAACATGAACGTCAGGCGCATTACACGCCGGAATCCCAGACCGTGGATATGAGCATGTCCGCCTTCCGTGAAGACCTCCATCGCCTCATAATATCTCTCTTTCTCTCAGTCTATATTTGCAGCGTGCTTGTTCCATCCGTAGCCTTCGCGAACGACACCGCGGCAAGACCGGAACAAAAAACCGATGAGCCGAATAACAAGCGCGTGCGCGTCGAGCACGAACTGGACGCCTATTATTCCTCGCTCGGCCTTTACCTGAGCCTGACGGACGAACCCATACCCGATGCCGGCGAGAAGCCGGAATTCAATATCTACAAAGACCTGCTCCTCAGCTCCTATATCCCGCGATTCCTCGTGATCGAGGCGTCGATATTCCCCATGCCCGTGGCGGGCGTGTACCTGAAGGACGACGCGCCGGACTTCTACGAGAACGGACAGGTGGCCGGGGACTTAAACCTCGTAAAGGCAATAACCGCCGGATTCGAGGAGCCGTTCGCCCTCTCCGCCTTCCTCGGCAACGTAGTCAGCTTCACGAGACCCGGTGAGGAGCATAAAAGCGGCAACTTCGGCTACATGGGGTATCTCATAAGCGCGGGCAACTACAACATCAAGGACAACGTGCTCATACACGACGACTGGCTCGAGCTTGAATGGAAGATAAAAGGGGACAGGAAGTTCCCCACGCATGACCTGCATTGGAGCTTCAGGGTAGGCGCCAAGTTCCATGAAAACCCGGACATCAAGGACGTTGTCTACCTGTCGCTCAGGAGAAGCAGACTGGACTTCATAAGCGACGATCTCCTCGACAACAGCGGCTTTGAATACACGTTCGACATGGACAGGAAGACGTTGAAGGCCATGCGCCACTACTTCACGGTTGACAAAAAATGGCCGATCAAAGACCGGAAGATGGGCTTTTCAATGGCATTGGGCTTTATCTGGCAGGGCGCGGATAAATATACCGGGGCGCTTGCGGACAAGGACAAGAAGGACGAGTATCAGATTATATTGAGGCCGAATATTATATTCTGACCGCTTGAGGCGCAGATGCCGGCCAACCTTTGCGCCTGTGGCGATTCGCAATGTCGGCTTAGACGAATCAATCGGAAGCTCTCCTTAATTCCGTTCTCGTCAATCCCCCCGCCTCACCGCCCAAGCCAGCCCGACTCATAAGCGCTGAGGAGTTTATCCTCGCAGGCCACGAGATAATCGTGCACGACGACCTCGACTGCCGAGGCCGCGGCGGTGAGTTCCTTTGCGATGGCGCGTTCCATCGCGTTTGCCGGGTCGACCGTACTTTGCCTAAGGCTGTGGACGAAGATGACCGAGCGGGCATTGAACCTGAGCGCGCTTGAGATTATCTTTCTTGTGCCTGTGCCGTGCTTCTCAAGCGCGCCGGTCGACACCGACTCTATGCCGAGCACGTCATTTCTTGAGCTGAGGTAGACGGCAAATAGTTTGTTCTCTCCGTCCGATGAATGGGATATGCGTTCTCCAAGGCAGGCTATGACGTCCTTTGCCGACTTTATCGTCTTTGCGCTTGTCGGGGCCTCGTTAAGATAGGCCGCGGCAGCTTCCTTTACGAGCGCTATGAGGTTGGCCGCGCCTTGTCCCACGCCCTTTATTGTTTGCAGCTCCTCCACGGTTGCGTCCAGTACGCCGTTCAAACCCTTGAACCGCCGCAATAGCTCCTTTGCAACGGACTTTACGTCCCTCCTTGGTATAGCGAATGTAAGGAGCAGTTCAATCGCCTCGTAGTCGTGAAAGCCCTCAAGAGAGGAATTTGCGAACCTCTCCTTGAGCCGTCTCCTGTGGCCGGAGTTGGGATTCTCAGGGATCATTACCATGATGCGCTCATCTCCCGATGCCGTGTTCAGCGCCATCGCGCTTGGGCGCTATCAGTATTCGTCAGCCGGAATCTACAAGCCCTATTAAAGTTCTTTGGCCAACCGCCGGCTAACCGCAAAGGCGCGGGTTACTCCGGCAAGGAAGCTTTCACTTTGAAGCCGGTCTTTCAAGAAAGGTTGGCGGCTATGAGTCTTTTAATCTTGTCAATGGCCGAGAGCGCGTCTCCTCCGTACTCGTCCGCGCCTATCTTGCCCGCGAACTCCTGCGTAACCACGGCGCCGCCGACTATCGTGGCCGTCTTTATGCCGCGCTCCTTCAGCGCCTTTATGACGGTATCCATCTCCATAACGGTCGTCGTCATAAGGGCTGAGAGTCCCACCACGTCAACGCGATTTTTAACGGCCTCCTCTATTATCCTCTCGCACGGGACGTTCTTGCCCAGGTCTATAACCTCGAAACCGTGATTCTCCAGGAGCGTTGCAACGATGTTTTTTCCGATGTCGTGGATGTCGCCCTCGACCGTGGCAAGGAGCACACGCCCGGCAGACGGGCCTTTGTTAGCGGCAAACTCCTGTTTCAAGCGGCCAAACGCCTTTTTCATGGTGTCGGCGCTCAACATGACCTGCGGCAGATAGTACCGGTTGGAGGAAAACAACCTTCCAACCTCCTCAAGTCCGGGTATAAGCGCGTTGTTGCTTATCTTCAATGGATCCCATCCCTCTTTCAACGCCTGCTCCACGAGGGCGACGATGTTCTCCTCGTCGCCCTCGACTATGGCCTTTGAAAGGCGCGCGCCCGTGTCAACCGGCGCGGATGACGTTGAAACGGGCGCAACCGGCGCGGCCAACGTCGCCTGCGCTGCTTGATGTCTCTTTATGTAGCGTTCGGCGCGTATGTCCCTGTTCATCAGCACAAGGGACGAGTGGTATGCGTCCATCATGGCCTTGTTGTTCGGGTTGATTATGGCCGCGTCAAGACCGGCCTCCAGCGCCATCGTGAGGAAGGCCGCGTTTATGACCTCCCTTGCCGGAAGGCCGAACGATATGTTGCTTACACCGAGGGCGGTAGAGAGCCCGAGCCTCTCCTTTACGAGCCGTATGGCCTTGAGCGTTTCAACGGCGCTTGAAGGCGCGGCGCTTACCGTCATGGCAAGACAGTCTATCACGAGATCTTCGGGTCTTATGCCGAGCTTTAATGCCCGGTTAAGCACGGCCTCGGCCGTTTTGAATCTGCCCTCGGCCGTATCCGGGATGCCCGCGTCGTCGAGCGTCAGAACGAGAAGCGCGGCCCCGAACTCCTTTGCAAGCGGCATGATGGTTGAGAGCTTCTTTTCCTCTCCGCTTATGGAGTTGATGAGCGGCTTCCCGTCAACGGCTTTAAGACCGGCGCGTATGGCATCGGGGCTTGATGAATCAATGACAAGCGGAAGGGAGGAGTTTTCGTTGACCGCGAATACCGCGCTCCTCATGGCCGGGGTCTCGTCCATGCCCGGCACCCCCACGTTGACGTCGAGCGCGAGCGCGCCGGCGCTTACCTGCTCTCTTGCAGTGTTTCTTATGGCGGTCGTTTTGCCTTCCTTAATCTCCTGAGCAAGGAGTTTTTTGCCGGTCGGGTTTATCCTCTCGCCGATTACGATTGCCGGAAGAGAGCCGCCGAAGAGCGTAAACGCGGTTCTGCCTGATAACGCGGTAAAAGAGCGTTTTCGTGGGCTTGACGGATGCGCCGCCCTGAAGGCATCGCCCATTGCCTTTATGTGCTCAGGCGTGGTGCCGCAACATCCGCCGAGGACGCGCACACCGGCCAGCGCGAGCCTCTCGGCCCAGGCGGCCATCTCGTCCGCCGAGGCCGGAAAGACCGTTTCAGCACCCCTGAGTTGAGGCAGACCGGCGTTGGGCTGCGCGATAAGCGGGGTGTCCACCACCGCGCTCATGGCCTGTATGGCCTTGTAGATGCCCTCTATGCCGAGCGAGCAGTTTGCGCCGATGGCGGCCACGCCGAGCGAGGCGGCCATGATGGCGAACGACTCCGGAGGCGTGCCGAGAACGGTCCGCATGGTCTCGTCAAAGGTCATGGTTGCAACGATGGGAAGGCCGGTTGACCGCGCCCCGATGATGGCGGCCTTCATCTCCTTTATGTCCATCATGGTCTCTATGATGTACAGGTCTACCCCGCCTTGTTTCAGTGCCTCGGCCTGCGCCGTGAATATCCCGACCGCTTCGTCGAAGGAGAGGCCGCCGACGGGTTCTACAAATGCGCCGGTCGGGCCGAGGCCGCCCGCGACGAACCGGTCTCCGGCCTCTTTTCTGGCGCAAAGCACAGCCGCGATATTGATATCCCTGAGCCTGTGTTCAAGTCCGTACTCTTTAAGCTTCGGCTCGTTGGCGCCGAAGGTGCAGGTCGTGACTATATCCGCGCCGGCCTCCATGTAGGCCCTGTGCACCTTACGCACCATGTCGGGGTTAGTCAGACTCAGTTCGTCAGGGCAGCCGCCCGGCTTCAAGCCGAACTTTTGCAGCATGGTGCCTGTGGCTCCGTCAAAGACAAGCGGCCTTGAGTTCATCGCGGAAAGGAAGTTACGAGGCATTGGTTGGAGCTTCTCCTTTTATATCGCCATTATTAGGGAAGCCTCTGATTTATTGCTTCCCTGAAAAAGAGTTTCGCTTTTTTCTCCTCTCCCCTTGGGGGAGAGGAAGCTATGATTGAATTAAGGAAGCTCTGATTAATTCGTCTAAGCCGTCATTGCGAGCGAAGCGAAGCAATCTCGTCTTCAAGGAAATCAACAACTTAGAGATTGCCGCGCCCAGCACCACTTTGTTGCACGAGAAAATTTATCAAACAACATGCTTTCGTAATCCAAAGTGGTGCTGGGCTCGCAATGACAGAAAAGAAAATTAATCAGAGCTTCCTTAATCAGAGATTCCTTAGAACAAAGTGTTCAGTATATATACGTCGCGCAACATGTCTTCAGCCATGCGTTGATAACAGCGGTCGAACTCCTCCTTGAACAACCGGGCGTCATTGGCCGCCCATTCGGCGAACTTGTGTTTGTCTCCGTGATAGTCGTAAGTCCTGTTAAACAGCACGGCATTGTCAACGGTCCTTACGACCCTTGCCTGAAGGGTCATGAACAGGGCAAGGTCGGGCTGAACCTGTCCTGTCCCTTTCAGGCCGAACTGCCTGACCGTTATCTCATGTACCGTGTCAATCCCCTTTGCCCCCCTTGCCATGATGAGACGGTAGTCGGGCAAGGCGCCTTCAGCGGCCGGGCCGTATCCTTCTATAACGGTAAAATCGAATCGCGTCTTTTCAGAGGCGGCCTTGAGGAATCTTTCCCGCATGGTCTCCTGAATCCTCATGTCGGAGACGGCCTTTTTAAGCGCGGACTCTCTCTAGTTTACGTCCTTTGCCGAGTCGGCGACGATCGCGCCGTGGACGCCGCCGACAACCGCGCCGACCGGGATTAGCAGGAGCCCTATGACGGCGCCTCCCGCGCTGTCTGACCCGCTTGTACCTCCGAGCATTACCCCAGCCCCGCCAACCGCGCCTTTGCCGAATGCCTCAGCCGCGCCCTTTGCCGGCGTTTGAAGCGCGGCCTCCGGCGTAAATTCAGCAGAGACCACGGCGATTGCGCCGAGGCGCGACTTGAGCCGCCCGGCCTCTTCAGGCGTCATTGGCGCGCCGCGATGAGAGACGGCGCAGCCGGTCTGCCAGATTAAAAGCAGCGCGGCCAGTCCAAGGATAGATGTACGGCGAAAGACAACTGAAAGACGCCTGTTCATTTTCATGCACCTCCGCCCGGCAAAGTGTTCATCCTTACCTCTTGCGCCTCAGCCCCTCTCCCGCATCGGCACGTAAGGCTGATTCCTCAGGCCCGTGTACTTCTGAGTCGGCCTGTAGATGCGGTTGGACTTCAACTGTTCCATCCAGTGCGCGAGCCATCCGGCCACGCGGCCCATTGCGAATATCGGCGTGAACAGCTCCGTGGGGATGCCTATGCCGCTGAAGACTATGCCTGAGTGGAAGTCTATGTTCGGATGGAGCTTCTTATGCGCCAGCTTCTCGTGCACGACCTTTTCGATCTCCTCCGAGATTTCGAGAATGCCGCCACACAGCCCCTTATCTGTGCACAGTTTGGTTATGTACTCCTTGAGCACGGCCCCGCGGGGGTCTTTCGTCTTGTAGACCCTGTGGCCGATGCCCATTATCTTTTCCTTCCTTGCTATCTTTCCCTCGATGAACGGACGGACCGCCGCCAATGAGCCTATCTCCTCAATCATGCGCACTACCTCTTCGTTCGCCCCGCCGTGGAGCGGCCCGGAGAGAGTGCCTATGGCGGATGAAACGATGGTATAAGGGTCAGCAAGCGTGGACCCGACGACGCGGGCGCTGAAGGTGGAGGCGTTCATCGTGTGATCCGCGTGCAGTATGAGCATGACGTCAATAATCTTTTCGACGAGCGGGGTAGGCTCTTTTTCAAAAAGCATGTAAAAAAAGTTGGCGGCGAATGAAAGGTGGTTTTGCGGCTGTATGGGCGCGTCCCCGTGCCTCAAACGATGACAGGCCGCGACTATGGTCGGGAGCTTGGCGATGAGCCTCACGGCCGACGAATAGCGCGTCTCCGGGTTCAACGTGTCGCGCGCCGGGTAGTACATGCCCATTGCGGACGTTACGGCCTGAAGATAGTGCATCGGATGCCCATTCTCAGGCAGGAGTTCCATCATCCTCAATATCTTCAGCTTGAGCCTCGTGTGATTGGTAACGTCAACATGGAATTTTTCGTACTCGGCCTTTGACGGGAGTTTGGCGAAGATCAGAAGATACGCGACCTCAAGGAATGTGCTCTTTTCGGCGAGCGTTTCGACGGGTATGCCCCTGTATTCCAGTATGCCCGCGTCGCCGTCAATGAAGCTCACCGCCGATTCAGCCGCCGGGATGCCTTCAAGCCCGGGCACAACGTCCATAAGCAGCTTTTCTTCCATCGTCGCTACTCCTTAAAGAATATTATTTGCTCTGCTGTCAGGCACGGATGCAAATGAAGAGCGGGAGGCTCAATCCGGCAATGAGGCAATAAAAAGGCCGCCATCCAGAAGGATGGCGGCCTTAAGTGCCTGCTTAGCGCGTCAACTTAGACGGCAGGTACTACGTTCTCGGCCTTGAGGCCCTTCGGACCCTTGGTCACTTCAAAGTCAACTCTCTGACCTTCTCTCAGGGTCTTAAAGCCATCGCCCGTAATCGAGGAATAATGCACGAATACATCTTCCCCCGAGTCCTGCTCGATAAAACCAAAGCCCTTGGACTCGTTAAACCACTTCACTTTTCCTGAAGGCATACGCAAAACCTCCTTTCCTAAGATTTCATAAGTCTATAGGGGTTTTGCGCTCTTCTGGTGCGAAGTGTGGCGACAAACCCAGCTAACAACTTACTGACTTAACCAGTATAGTTTATGCGCGGAAATTTGTCAAGGATATTTTGTGCTACCACGCGCCCGAAAAGATTTCTCTTTTACACGGTTCACGCTATTATTGCGCCGGCAGGAATTTCCTCCTGACTGCAAGAGATAAAAAGACCGCCATCCTTTCGGATGGCGGTCTTAAGTGCCTGCTTAGCGCGTCAACTTAGACGACAGGCACTACGTTCTCGGCCTTGAAGCCCTTTGGACCATTGGTCACTTCAAAATCAACTCTCTGACCTTCTCTCAGGGTCTTAAAGCCATCGCCGGAGATCGAGGAATAATGCACGAATACATCTTCCCCCGAGTCCTGCTCGATAAAACCAAAGCCCTTGGACTCGTTAAACCACTTCACTTTTCCTGAAGGCATACGCAAAACCTCCTTTCCTAA
>JACRCE010000019.1 GCA_016213015.1 Deltaproteobacteria bacterium
TCAGCGGCCTTCCCTGGACGAGCCTATGGACGTCGTAGCCGTATCCTATTCGCATGGCAGGTGTCATGATGGTTAAGGATATAAAAGACGGGCGTTTATTGCAAGGGGTTTCAACTACCGCGCAGTACGGCCTTTCAACGTAAACCCCTTGACATTCTACGAGCAGTAGAATATATTGTATCTATAAATATTCCTCGGAGGTGCCGCCCAAGATGAACTCGCGCAACAACACTATCGCACAAAGCGGCTTCATGTTGTTTGCCGTCATTGTCCTGTCTCTCATGTTTACGGCCGTCGTCGGAGAGGCGAAACAGTCCGTTGAGCCGGTCAAGAACGAAACGGTCTGCATGATCAACAACGCCGTCATGGGCAAGCCGCAGATACCGGTGGTCGTCAACGGAAAGACCTACTACGGCTGTTGTAAGAACTGCGCGGCAAAGCTCAAGGCCGACAGGAGCGCGCGTTTTGCCAAGGACCCGGTTACAGGCCGCGAGGTGGACAAGTCCGCAGCCTTCATAACCGCGACCTCTGAGGGCGACGCGATTTATTTCGAGTCCCGTGAGAGCGCGGAAAAGTATTACGCGGCGCGGGAAAAGAAGTAACCAAAGGGGCTACGCGAGGTTGACCGGCAGTTTTGTTCCCTTTGAGTCCGAGGCCGCGTCAAGTATCCGCCTTGCGTATCCGGCCTCGACCGTAAGCCCCAGCGCCTCGGCCGCGCTCAATGCGGCCTTTATCGTCTTAATCCCCTTTGCAGGTTTATTTCCTATCTCGGCCTGCCCAATCGTCAGGGCGCAGTACACGAGCCCGCGCCTGTCTTTGCTCTTTTTGAAAAGCGTTATGGCCTCTTGAAAGTCTTTTAACGCCTCGGCGTTCATGCCGAGCAGTTGATATGCCGACCCCTCGCCCCAGAGCGTATAGGCAAAGCTCACTATGTCGCCTATCTTCTTGTAGTTGGTCTTTGCCTTCTTGAAATATCCCAAAGACTCCTTATACCGCCCGCGCATCCTCAGCGAATTGGCCATGCCGCAGTAAGAGTAGGCGATGCCGAAGAGGTCTTTCAAACCCCTAAAAACCTTGTTTGCCTGATCGTAGTATCCGCCCGATTCCGCGTATCTTCCGGCCACGCGGGACGCCCCGCCGAGGCCCGTAAGACAGTAGCCGACGCCGCTTGAATCCTCAAGCGATGCAAATATCGTCTTTGCTTTTTTGAAACCCTTGAGCGCGCCCTTCAAATCCCCTTTGATCCTCAGGGCGCCCGACGTTGCCCATAGCGCAAAGGCATAGCCGTGCCTGTCGGCGTTGTTTTTGTAAAAGGAAAGCGCGCCGTCGAATATCTCGATGGCCGTCTTTATATCGCCTGAGGCGCGAAGGCTGAGTCCGAGACCGACAAGGCAGTCAATCGAGCGCGGCTCATCGCCAAGCCTTCTTGCAAGGGAAGAGGCTGTCTTATAGCTATTGGCCGCCTTTGAAAACTCCCCGATCATCCTGTAAACGTCGCCTGCGGACTGTATGCAGGATAGCCTCAACTCGTCGTTATCAGCGGCCTTTTGCGCCCCAAGATAAAGAGGCACGGCCTCAAGGAACTTGGAGGAAGCCCTTTTTTTTTCGGCAAGGTTAAAGAGCGCAACCGCGTTTTTTCGTGTCTTTAGAGGCATAAGTTATGTTGATACCGTAGTGCACGGCAGTCCCCCTGACAAGGGGGGTTTAGGGGGTTTGCCATGCGGTTTTTCGGCTCATCATCGGCGCAAATGGCGCAACGCACCCATCAGGTCATTTTATATCGGGTCTGCTGTGCGTCATATTTCAAACTTCCTCCACCTGAATAAGGATAATTATCCTTAACCCGATAACCGTCTTTCAATCAAGTCAGCATATCCTCGGCAACAACTCTCCGGCGGGCATGTCGAGTATTCTCTTGTTCCCTATGGTAGTCTCGAGCAGTACCTTGCCTTTCGGCGCTGTAGAGACAAAGCCGATTATGGCCGCGTCCTTTCCGAGCGGGTGCGTCCTCATGGACTCAAGGAGCGTCTTTGCGTGGCCGTTTTCGACCACGGCCACGAGCTTGCCTTCGTTGGCCAGATAAAGCGGCTCAAAGCCCAAAAGCTCACAAGCCCCTCTTACCTCATTCTTTACCGGTATATCGTCTTCGCATATCAGCATGGCGCAGCCGGCCGACGCGGCGAATTCGTTGAGCGCCGTTGCGACGCCTCCGCGTGTGGCGTCGCGCATGGCCTTTACATTCGCGCCGGTCGCCAGCATGTCGTTCACGAGTCCGTTAAGCGCGGCGCAGTCGCTTATTACCGGCGTGTCCATGGCGATGCCGTGCCTGTGCGTCATCACGGCCACGCCGTGATCTCCGATCGTGCCCGATACGATTATCGCATCCCCGGGAGATATATTCTCAGGGATAAGGGCATGACCGTTAAGCACACCTATGCCGGCCGTGTTTATGAACAGCCTGTCCGCCTTACCGCGCTCAACGACCTTGGTGTCACCGGTAACGATCCGCACCCCGGCGGCCAGCGCCGTATCGGCCATTGATCGGACGACCCTTTTAAGGTCGGCCATTGGCAGGCCCTCCTCCATGATGAACGAGGCGCTGAGGTAGAGCGCCTCTGCCCCGCCGACGGCGAGGTCGTTTATCGTGCCGCAGACCGCGAGTTTTCCGATGTCGGCCCCGGGGAAGAATATGGGGCTTATGACGTAAGAGTCCGTGGTGAACGCAAGCCTTTGCCTCGCGCCTGTCTTGGCATCCGGTTCGATATGCAGCACCGCCTGATCGTTCAACGGCCTAAGGAGCGGGTTGTCGAACGCCTTGAGAAACACATCTTCTATCAAACTGCGCGTGAGCGCGCCGCCGCTTCCGTGTGAAAGGATGATGTTGTCATACGCCCCGGTCGTCAATCAGGCCACCTCCGCGTCGCGGTATTTGTAGTATGCGGCGCAGGTTCCCTCTGATGAGACCATGCACGGCCCGGCCGGGGCTTGAGGGGTGCAGGATACCGCGAACAGCGGACATTCGGGCGGAGAGAGGATGCCCTTCAATACCCCGCCGCATCTGCAGCCGATCGGTTCTTTTTCGGCGCATTGAGGCATGTCGAAACGCGCCTCGGCGTCGAAGTAGGAGTAGTTCCTGCGTATCTTCAGGCCGCTTTGAGGGATTATGCCTATGCCGCGCCATGAGGCGTCGGCAGGCTCGAACACCTCGGCAATCACCTCCTGCGCCTTTTTATTCCCCTCCCATTTGACCACGCGGGAGTATTGGTTCTCTATGTCGCAACGCCCCTCTTTAATCTGCCGCATGAGCATGTAGAGGCCGTAGATGGCGTCAAGCGGCTCGAAACCGGCTACGACGCAAGGGGATGCGTACTCCTTTGCAAGGAACTCATAAGAGGCCGCGCCTATTATGGCGGTAACGTGCCCAGGGGCTATGAAGCCGTCAATGGGGGTCTCGCCTGAGTCGAGAAGCGCCTTCATGGCGGGCGGCGTGAGTTTATGAAGGGCCAAGACAGAGAGGTTTTTTATAGCCTCGGCCTTTGCGCGCAGTATGGTTGCCGCGACCGTCGGAGCCGTGGTTTCAAACCCGACGGCAAAGAGGACGACCTCCCTATCCGGGTTGTCCCTTGCCGCTTCAAGCGCGCCGAGCGGCGAATAGAGCGGACGAACGTCGGCCCCGTTCGCCCGCTCGCGCTCAAGGGACGATTCCGAACCCGGCACCCTCATCATGTCGCCGAAGGCGGCTATGATGGAGTTTCTCTCTCGCCGTGAAAACGCGATTATTCTGTCAACGTCCGATGCCGAGGTTACGCAGACCGGGCACCCGGGGCCTGATATGAGCTTTACGTGCCCTGAAAGCGCGGCCCGGATGCCGTACCTTGCCATAGTGTGCGTGTGCGTGCCGCAGATCTCCATGACGCTTGAGCGCCGCACCGACATGGCGCGTATCCGCTCGATTATGGCCTGGGCCTGTTTTTTTCGTCTGAACTCGTCAATGTATTTCATTAACCTGAACCCCTGACGCCTCACTGATGAGCCGCAGCGTCTCCTCGGCCTTTTCAGCGTCTATTCTTTCTATCGCAAAACCCGCGTGAACTATGACGTAGTCGTCTTTAACGGCTCCTTCGAGGAGCGCCATTGACGCCGTTTTTCGCGCGCCCGCCACGTCAACTACGGCCATGCCGTCCTTGACCTCTATTATCCTGCCCGGTATCCCAAGACACATAAATCAACCGTCCCTCTCCTGAGCCGCTATCGTCTGCCGCGCAACAACGGCCTGACCAAGGCAGATGCCTCCGTCATTGCACGGCATTGCCTCATGCGTCCAGACCGTAGAGCCTTGCGCTTCAAGCCTTTTGCGCGTGATGCGGGTCAACAAGGCGTTTTGGAATACGCCGCCGCTCAATACAACGTCGTTGATGCCGTACTGTTCGCTCATGCCCTTTACGACCTGAGCGATGACCTCTTTTATAGTATGATGCGCCCTGCCTGCGATTATGGCCGCGTCAACGTTGTTTGTCAAATCAAAGATTATGCCTTTTATCAGCTCCGATGCGTCAATGGCGACCGGCGCTTCTGAAGACGAAAAGGCGTAGGCCGGTTGGAAGTATGGTTCGTCGGCGTCGGCGTCGGCGATAGCCTCAAGGGTAATCGCGGCCTCGGCCTCGAATGTAGCCGCGTCCATTACGCCGAGCAGGGAGGCGATGGCGTCAAAGAGTCTTCCGGCGCTTGACGTGAGAGGCGAATTTATACCGGAGCTTATCATCCTGATTATCGTTGTTGCCTTGCCCAAGTCAAATCTTTTAAGCTGTTTCTGGAGCAACTGCCCAACCGCCTCTTCCCCGCAGGCGTGAAGCGCATAAGAGAGCGCCATCCTCCACGGCTCTCTTATTGCCGCCTCGCCTCCGGGCATTGCCACGTAAGCAAGATGCGCCTTGCGCTTAAAGCCGTGCCTGTCCGCGATAAAAAATTCGCCGCCCCATATATTGCCGTCAATGCCGTAGCCCGTGCCGTCAAAGGCGACGCCTATGACCGGCTCAATCAGGCCGTGCTCGGCCATGCAACTCACGACATGGGCATGGTGGTGTTGCACGCCTATTACCCTTGTCTCCGGGATGCCCTCTTTCTTTGCGTACTCAAGGGCAAACCTCGTGCTCATATAGTCAGGGTGCATATCATGGGCGATAATGGCGGGTCTTGCCTTGAACGTTTTCCTGATGTTCGCAAGGCTCTCGGCATAGAAGGCGATGGTCTCCTCGTTTTCAATATCCCCGATGTGCTGGCTGATAACCGCGTATCCGCCCTTTGTAATGCAGAAGGTGTTTTTGAACTGCGCCCCTGCGGCGAAGACCTCGCGTCCCTCGCCTCCGACGTTGACCGGCTGAGGCGCATACCCTCGCGACCTCCTTATGGTCGTTCGTCTGCCGTCCGTAATACGCACAATGGAATCGTCCACGCGCATGTGAATGTCCCTGTCGTGAAGCAGGAAAAAATCGGCAATGCCGGAGAGGCGTTTTATTGCCTCGTCATTGTCCGTAACGATCGGCTCATCCGAAAGATTGCCGCTCGTCATGACAAGGGTCTCGATGGGCGCGCCTGAATTAAGAAGGATATGATGGAGCGGCGCATAAGGGAGCATTACGCCGTAGTCCGCGTTGCCCGGCGCGACATCATGGCTGAGTTTTTCCGGTATGAGTTTTTTGAGCAATACTATCGGATGAGCGGGAGAGAGGAGTTCTTTTTCCTCCTCTTGCGACAACTCCGCAAAAGACCGAATGGCAAGCGTATCCGGCGACATAAGCGCAAACGGCTTGTTGTTCGGCGCGCCCTTTTTATAGCCCGCGCGTTTGCCGAGGCGAAGCCTTTTTACGGCATCGAGGTTTTGAGCGTCGCAGGCAAGGTGAAACCCGCCGATCCCTTTTATGGCCAGTATCCGGCCGTCCTTCAAAAGGCTTTGCGCCCGTTCGATTGCGCTTGAGTTGACGCCCGCGTCGTCGATAGCAGCGCCGTCCTTTCCGGCAATCCATGCACGCGGCCCGCATATAGAGCAGGCGTTGGGCTGGGCATGAAACCGCCTGTCGGCCGGATCATGATACTCCTGCTCGCAGGCGCGGCACATCTTGAACGCGGACATGGTCGTTTGAGCGCGGTCATACGGCGTGTCCTTTATGATGGAGTAGCGCGGCCCGCAGTTGGTGCAGTTTATGAAGGGGTATAGATGCCGCCTGTCCGATTGGTCGAAAAGCTCCTTGATGCAGTCCGGGCATGTGCTTGCGTCCGGCGACACAAGCGCGAATGCGTTGTCTTGCTTGAGGCTCTCCCGTATCTCGAATTTATCAAAGCGATGGCCGGCCCCCGTGCTTTGAACCAGCATTGATTCGATGCGCGACAGCACCGGCGCCTTTGTCCTGAGTTCTTCCATAAAGGCGTCCACCTGCTCACCGTGCGCCTCGATGAACACGCCGCTTGAATCGTTGAGGCAGTACCCCTTTATGCCGCGTTCAAGGGCGAGGTTGTAAACGAACGGGCGAAAGCCCACGCCCTGCACCATGCCGGTTATGGAAATCTTGAATCCGCCAGCCATGCCTGCCCCGCGCCTACCCCGCTGTGGCGGCCTCTATTGAAATAAGCTCCACCTCTGCGCCTTCGGCGGTCTCTATCGTAAGAAGCGCCCCACCAAGAGGTGTGCCCTTTGTAAACTCCTCGAAGTATAGTTTGAACGGCTCAGGCTTTATGCCGCTCAACTCTCCAAGCCGTATGCGCGCCTCTTTAAGCCTGACGTTGCCCATTGAACGCATCTCTTTTTCAATGACCTTGATTATCGTTTTTGTGATATGGCCTTCGTGCATTGAGGGGTCCTTTTAATGGTAAAGCCCATCTCTTCAAGACATCGGCGAATCCTGAGCAGAAGGCGGGGGATAGAGTTTTTCACGATCGGCGTAAGCTCCATGCCCGTGCTCACGTCCTTTGGCGTTACGCCGAATACGACTATATGCCGCGGTTTGCCATCGAGGCCGGCAAGGCTTAAAAGTTCTTTAAGCCCTATTCCGTGCGCCGACCTTTTAAGCCAAGGAAGGTCTTTAAGATCGTCCCATTCGTATTGTTTTACCCTGCCAGGGGCTGAACCGCTAAGCACCGCGTCTATGACGATCAGGTGGGTAAACCCTTCTATTGCGGACAACAGGTTCACGCCCTGTACCCCGCCGTCAAGACACGCAATGTTTTCCGGCAACCGGTATGCGTCCTTAAAACTCAGAGCAACGGCCACGCCCAAGCCGTCGTCCTTCATTAAAATATTGCCGATGCCGAGGACCAGCGCGTTCTCGGCAACAGTCGGCTTGAGCGGGGCGCGTTTCAATGTTTAATAGTCCCTCGGCGCCTTGAGCATCGCGTCCAGCGCCTTTTTAGCGGCCAGCCTTATCTCCTCAGGCACGGTTATCACGTTCTTCATCTCCCGTAAGCTCACAACCACGTCCTCAAGCGTCGTTACCTTCATGTTAGGGCATATAAGCGCCTTTGACGGCAAGATGAACGTCTTGTCCGGGTTTTCCTTCCTGAGTCTGTAGAGTATGCCCATCTCAGTGCCTACTATTATCGTTCGCGCCGGTGAGGAGAGCGCGTACTTGTACATGCCGGAGGTGGAGCAGACGTGGTCGGCCATGTCAACCACGGCCGGAGCGCACTCCGGGTGACAGACGAACACGGCCCCGCGGTGCTCCTCCTTAGCGTTAATAATATCCTCTGTCGTCAGTCTTTCATGCGTGGGGCAAAAACCGTTCCACCACTCCATCTTTTTCTTGGCCGTCCGAGCCACGTAATGGGACAGATTCCTGTCTGGTATCATGTAAACCTCGTCGGAGTCGAGAGAGTTTACCACGCTGACCGCGTTGGCCGACGTGCAACAGATGTCTGAGAGCGCCTTTACAGCGGCCGTTGTGTTGACGTAGGCCACGACCGGCACGCCGGGGCGCGCGGATTTTTCGCGCTCAAGCTCCTCCGGCGTTATCATGTCCGCCATCGGGCAGCCCGCGTCCAGCCTCGGCAGTATCACGGTCTTATCAGTGCTCAATATCGCCGCGCTCTCGGCCATGAAATGCACCCCGGCAAAGACGATGACCTTTGCATCCGATTGCGCCGCAGCCTGACTCAGCGCAAGCGAATCGCCTGTGATGTCGGCGGCCTCCTGCACCTCGTCGCGCTGATAGTTATGGGCTATCAGCATGGCGTTTCGTTCCTTTAGGAGCGTTTTGAGTTCGCGTTTGAGTCCGGCTTTTTTATCAAGCATGGCGTTCCTCTGCATTGTAAGTGTTACGAATATACCTGTTGTATGCTATCATAACTTAATAAACCCTTGAAATATTCATTTTCCCGCTACCCTCTCCCGGAAGGGGAGAGGAAAAAAGAGCCGCTAAACCCATGACGCTGAACAAGACTGAAAAAGAAAGCCTGCTTAAAACAGCGCGTTCGTCGATAGAGTCTCATTTCGATCGAATCGGCGCGGGCAGGACGTATGCCCCCCAGACCGACGGCGCGCTTTCAGAAAACCGCGGGGCATTCGTATCGCTCTACATGGGCCGCGCCCTTCGCGGTTGCATCGGCCTGCTCACATCCGGCAAGCCGCTCCACGAGACCGTTGCCGAGATGGCCTTTTCAGCGGCCTTCCATGACACGCGGTTCATGCCAATTGAAAAAACCGAGCTTGACCGGCTGCGCATGGAGATAACGGTTCTCTCTCCCTTGACGCCCATGCTTGACCCTGAAGGAATAGAAATCGGCGTTCACGGAATCTATATCGTGAAGGGCAAGAACTCCGGCGTACTGTTGCCGCAGGTGGCTGCCAGTCACGGTTTCGACAAGCACGAGTTCCTTGACCAGACCTGCCTGAAGGCGGGTCTTGCACCCGGCGCATGGAAAAAAGGGGCCATGGTTTTCTTATTCAAGGCCGAGGTCTTTTCCGAAAACCCCAAATGAAGCAAGCCGCCTACAAAGCGACAGTCCTTAACATTGCGGGCAACGCCGGACTTTTTGGCCTCAAGCTCGTTGCAGGCGTCTCGTCCGGCTCAATCGCCCTTATCTCCGACGCGCTCAACTCGCTTAGCGACGTGGCGGCCTCGGTAGCAACTTATGTCTGCGTCCGCATATCCGGCAAAGAGGCGGACGAAGGGCATCCCTTTGGACACGGCAGGGCGGAGCCGATAGCCGGGCTTATCATTGCCGTGCTCGCGGGCATACTCGGCTTTGAGGTCATACGGGCCTCAATCAATCGGCTCCTGACGCATGAGGCGATTGACGTAAACGCCTTTACCCTTGCCGTGCCCGTTGTTACGATGATTGCAAAAGGCGCGATGTACGCGCACTTCAAGGTCGTGGGCTTGCGCACGGAGAGTCCGGCGCTCATGGCGACGGCCACGGACTCGGTTATGGACGTATTCGTCGCGCTTGCCGCGCTCATCGGCATCGCTGGCGCGTATTACGGCTGGCCGGTCCTCGACCCCATTGCCGGCCTCGTCATAAGCCTGTGGATCATCCGCGCCGGATACATGATAGGCATGGAGAACATCGCCTATCTCATGGGGCAGGCCCCTCCTTCCGAGATGATGCAAAGGATAAAGGAGGCCGCGCTCTCCGTTGACGGCGTAAAGGCCATCAACACGGCGCGGGCGCACTACGTGGGGAGCTTCATACACGTTGAGATACATATAGAGGTGGACAAGAGCCTGACGACCCTCGACTCGCACGCCATCGGCAAGCGCGTCCAAAGGGGCGTTGAGACCATTAAGGCCATTGAAAAGGCGTTCGTTCACATAGACCCTGTATGATCGACATGGACGAGATGAGAGCGGCGCTTGACGACGAACAGGCCGTTGCCGTTTATTCGGACGCAAAGCGTCTACTGGTGCTGGCCCCTCCCGGTAGCGGCAAGACGCGAACCCTTGCCTACAGGTTTGCGCGTCTTGTCAATGAAGGCGCCCAGCCAAGGGAGATATTGGCCATAACCTTCACCATCCGCGCCGCCGAGGAGATGCGCCAAAGGATATTATCGCTCGTAAGGGTCGACGCCTCTCAAATCGTTGTAGGCACCTTCCACTCCTTTTGTCTGCGGTTGATCGAAAGTCTTGGTCAAAAGGTTAAGCTCTACGGACGGGCCGATACCATTGCGTTTTTCAGAAAGGCGGGCGCAAAAAACCCGGTCAGGGCCGCATCCCGCGTCTCAAGCGTAAAAAACGGCGCTCTCGCCTCTTCTGAGGATGAGACGGCTCTTTTCAACGACTATCAGGCTCATCTTATCGAAGCAAGGGCGCTTGACCTTGACGACCTTGTGCCGGAGGCTATACGCCTTATGGAACAGGGCGTTGATGGGATGATCAAACCAACGCATATCCTTGTTGACGAATATCAGGACATAAATCCGGCTCAGGAGAGGCTTCTTAAGCTTCTGCTCAAGCCGGAATCGAGCCTTTTCGTCATTGGAGACCCTGACCAGGCGATATACTCATTCCGGGGCGCTTGCCTTGAAAACATACTGAATTTCGAGGCGAACCATCCCCGGGGAGAGGTCTTGCGGCTTGACAAGAACTATCGCTCAACCGGGAATATCGTTTTCGCCTCTTCGTCGCTCATACAAAACAACGTCAAAAGGCTTTACAGTGAAGCAAGGCCGCATCGGAGAGATGGAGAGGTCATACGCATCGTCGAATGTAACGACGCCAAGGCGCACTCCGGGTTTATAGTAAAAGAGATAGAGGCAATGATGGGAGGATTGAGCTCCTTGACCGCTTCCGCCTCAGGCGTCAGACGGTTTTCGGACTTTGCCGTGTTATTCAGGACGCACCGTCAGGCGGACGAACTCGTCAAGTCATTCTCCAAATCCGTCATTCCATATCAGTACGTCAACAACGCCGGGGACGATATCGGCGCGGTCATTGCGCTCCTAAAGGGCGCGGTTATATGCGACGATGAAAACGTGGCCGGGTTCGTAAGGGCGCGTTTGAGAGAGGCCGGGATTGAGCGTTGCCCGACCCTGCCGCATCTTTGCCGATACGCCGAACGCGCGGGCAAAGACGCGCTTAGAGCCTTTATCGAGGAGACGCTTCTTATGGAAGAGGCCGACAACCTCGACATAGTTGTGGACAAGGTCAGCCTCATGAGCATCCATTCGGCAAAGGGTCTGGAGTTTCCCGTCGTATTTATCGTCGGAGCGGACGACGGCGTAATGCCCTTGAGGTTCAAAAACTCGGCAAGCGACGTTGAAGAAGAAAGAAGGCTTTTCTACGTCGCCATGACGCGGGCAAAGGACGCGCTTTATATAACGCGCGAAGGCAAGGAGCCCTCCTTGTTCCTTGACGAACTGGGGCCTTCGTCAATAAGCCGCATCAAGATAGAGAAGAAAAAGACCATAAGGCGGATGAAGCAAAATGCGCTTTTCGGAGACGACTTTTCATAAACCGGGTTGAGGCCGTCGGGCGGCGAAGGGCGGCGCGCCCTATTCCCCTTGACACCCTGTTTTTTCGGATTTATACTTCCAACTGACCATGAAAATGAAGATCGCACACTATCCGATTGCCGTTGCCCTTCTGTTCCTTTTATCGGCTGTATTGCCCTCGCGCCCGGCAATTGCTGCGGACAAGACCGGCCGTCTCATAACCATAAGGGACGGTAAACTGGAACGGTTTTCCGGCGGCGCATGGCATGAGGTGAAAAAGGGCGGCGATATATCGGCCGGAGACAGATTGAGGACCGACAAGACCGGCCTCGCCGTCGTGGAGTTGCCGGGCACGGGCCGTCTCGTGATAGGCCCGGACACGGAGATGCTCTGGGCTGAGGATACGAAGGAGTTCAAGGGGAAGGTCGCCAGAGGCTCGGTGTGGCTCAACTCGAAACTGCCGAAAGGCGGCAGGGCGTCCATCAGCACATCCCTCGCAACCGCAGGCGTCCGGGGAACGAAGTTCTCGGTATGCTCCGGTGAAAAGGCGTTTTGCGCGTGCACCTGCTCAGGAGAGGTCGAGGTTCTCCTGAATGACGGCAGCAAGATACCGGTGCAGGGCGGCCGATACTACTGGTTCAACACGGACAAGCCGCTTCCCGACGTAACCAAACCCGCCTGGGTCGAGCTCGAAAACCGGAACGCCAATTTCGGATTCTGCTTCAACTGTCATGAGCCCGGCAAGAAAGGTGAATTGAAACGAGACCTGGATCTCTCCATCCCCTTGCAATAGTCCTTGCCGTGTTCCTGTTGACCGGTTCAGACCCGGGCGCTCATCTTTCCTTCCTTGAGGATAAGACCATTGATGCGCGCTTTCGCTCTTATGCCGCTCCCACGCCGCGCACAGGCGACATCCTCATCCTCGACATATCGGAAGAGTCCATAAAAAAACTCGAACCCGTGTATGGCCGCTGGCCATGGCCAAGGTCGGTCCATGCCGACGTCGTGGATTACCTGAAGGCCGACGGCGCCAAGGCGATAGGCTTTGACATCATCTTTTCCGAAGGTTCGACGAGGCAGGAGGTGGACGCGCAAACCGTGGACGAGTTGGCCTCCTTTGCCAGAAACGCGGACATCCCCGAGGTGCGGGAACAACTGCTCAAGAGGATCGGCCTCTTAAACCCCGGCAACGACGACGCGGCCTTCGTGTCCGCCGTAAAACGGGCGGGCAACGTCTTCCAGTCGTCCGTGTTCCACGTGGACTCAAACGACGTGCTCCGCGACCGGCATCTGGCCGCGGACGACGAATCGGCCAAGCGCATCGCGTCAGCCCTGTCCGCATCCGCCATGCCGGGCAGCGCTCATCTCCGGTCGAACGCATACTTCAACGCAACCGTGCCGTTTTCATCTCTGGCCAAGGCGTCCCGCGGCACGGGCCACATAAACTTCTTTCCAGACCGGGACGGAATCGGCAGGAGGCATTATCCATTCCTGTTTTTCAAGGACAATGACCTTGCCTATCCGTCGCTGGCGCTGGCAATGGCCATGCACGTCATGGGCGCGGACGCGGGCGGGGCGAAGTTTGAAGGAGACGGCCTCTCGATAGGCGGCTCTGCCTTGCCGCTTCTTATGGATGGAAGCCTTCTCATCTACTATCAAGGCGGGGACATAACGCGGGACCCATCCGGCAAGGAGGTCTTTTCGTCGTTCTACAGGCATATCCCGTATGAGCATGTACTTGAGTCGAAGGACATGATAGAGGCTGGCAAGGCGCCTGTGCTCTTGCCCGGAACGTTCAGGGACAAGATCGTGCTCATATCGGCCTTTGCCGCGGGGCTTTCAGACCTGCGGCCCACGCCGTTGAGCCCGGTAACCCCGGGCATAGAGATACACGCAAACGCCATTGACAATTTCCTGTCCGGCAAGTTCCTTAGGCGCATGGACGGCGCTTACGAGTATCTCTATATCCTCTCGGTTTCAGCCGTGGTCGCGCTCATCTGTCATCTGGCCGGGCCTTATCCGGGACTGGCGGCAACGGCGGCGACCGTGCTCGGCCTGACCGTTGCCGGGTGGCTCTCATTTGAAAAGGGCATCCTCCTGCCAATGGCCGGTCCGGTCTTTTCCGCGTCGGCCACGTACCTTGCGATGCTACTTCTTAAATATGTTTCCGAATACCGTCGCAGGAGGTTCATCCAGACCGCCTTCGGACGTTATATCGCGCCCGCCGTCCTGAAAGATATTCTCAGATCGCCGGAAAAACTCAGGCTCGGCGGGGAAAGAAGACAGATGACGGTGCTCTTCTCCGACATCGAGGCGTTCACGACGCTTTCGGACAGGCTGCCGCCGGAGGAGGTGAGCGCCCTTCTCAACGAATATCTCACCTCGATGACCGATTGCGTGACGGCCACCGCCGGGACGCTCGACAAGTTCATAGGGGATGCGGTCATGGCGGTCTGGAACGCGCCGGAGGAGCAGGAGGGACACGCCGGACGCGCATGCGACTCGGCCATCCTGATGCTCAAGGAGTTGAGCCGCTTAAGGGATGAATGGCGGGCGCAAGGGAGGCCGCTTCTAAACATCCGCATAGGCATAAACACCGGAGAGATGATCGTCGGCAACATGGGGTCAAAGGAGATATTCGACTACACGGTGATCGGCGCGGAGGTCAACGCGGCCTCGCGCCTCGAGCCTCTGAACAAGGAGTTCGGCACGCGGATAATCGTATCCGAGGGCACGAGAAGACACGCGGAACAGACAAGGCCTGGACGGTTCGCATTCCGCCGTCTGGCGCGGGTCGCGCTCAAGGGAAGAGACGCTCGCATGGAGGTGCATGAGCTTGTTGGTTTACGAAGCGAGACGGGAGAAGGCGCGCTATGCGCCTTCAGGGAGTTCGAGACCGGTTTAGGTCTCTTCGAGGGATCGAGGTTCACGGAGGCAAGGGAACATTTTCAAAAGGCCGTTGAATCGGCCCCCGGCGACGGGCCGTCCGAAAAATACCTGCGTCTTTGCGACGAGTATACGCAAACTGCGCCCAAAGGGTTTGACGCGGTTTACGTACAGAAGTCCAAGTAGATCGCAGATCCCTCATAACAAGGCCATCACGCCCTTGTTGACCTCCTTGACCTTTGCCTTTCCGAACAGCGCCTCAACGAGCGCAAAGGCGAACTCCATTGCCGAGCCCGGGGATTGGCTTGTGATCAGCTTGCCGTCTATCACAACCCGTTCATCGATGAGTTTTTCAGCGCATAGCTCCTCGCGCGCGCTTGGATGACAGGTCAGTTGCCTGCCTTTTATGGCCCCGATGCCCGCAAGAACCGTGGGTCCGGCACAGATGGCCGTGATAAACCCGTTGCTTGCGACAATCCGTTCCACGGCCTTTTTTACGTTCACATCCCTTTTCAGGTTTTCCGTTCCCTGAGCGCCGCCGGGAATGACCACCATGTCAAAGGTTTTGCCGGTTACGGCCTCAAGCGGCTCGTCGGCAAGTACCTTTATACCGTTTCTGCCGGTAATCGCGTTGCTTATCGTGCCGGCCAGCGTTACATCGGCCCCGGCCCTTCTAAGGATGTCAACGACGGTCAGGGCCTCTACCTCCTCAAACCCGGGGGCAAGCGGAATAAGCGCCTTTTTCATTGTTTCCTCCTTCGCGCGTTGTATCGGCGATATTGTAAAAAGATCACTTTGAGCGCTGCCCTTCCCCTTGTTCCGTGGACACGCCGAAGAAGTTAATCACACAACCGGCACGGGATTTTTGAGGCGTCCTCTACCACCGTCTCAGGCGTTCAACCTCGGAGGCGGTCAACTCCCTCCATGCGCCGATCTCAAGAGCCCCGAGTTTTATCTCGGCGAACTCTATCCTCTTCAACTTGGAGACCGGATGCCCAACGGCCTTGCACATCCTTTTAACGAGCCGGTTTCTTCCCTCGTGCACCACAAGCTCTATCCACGAGTTCTCCTGAGTCCGGCTGACGAGCCGCGCCTTTGCGGGCAGGGTCTTGCCGTCTTCGAGGCGCACGCCCTTTTCGAGTTTTTCAAGGGCAGCGGCGTCGGGAACGTCCCTTACCTTTGCGAGGTATTTCTTTGGCACGGAAAAGTTGGGGTGCATGAGCTTGTTGGAAAGTTCCCCGTCGTTGGTGAGGATGATCGCGCCCTCGGCGTCGTAGTCGAGCCTGCCTACAGGGAATACCCGCGCCTTTTGATTTTTTACGAGGTCAACGACTACGGGCCGTTTCAACGGGTCGCTAAGGGCGCTTATATAGCCCTTGGGCTTGTTAAGGAGGATGTAGACCTTCTTTTCATCGGCCGGGTTTGAAAGCCTCTTGCCGTCAACCCTGATGTCGTCGTTTGAGGGGTCAGCCTTTGCCCCCAGTTCCGTTATCGTTTGCCGGTTCACCGTTACCCGGCCTTGAACTATCAACTCCTCGGCCTTCCTCCTCGAGGTTATCCCGGCCGAGGCTATTATCTTCTGGAGCCTCTCGGTCTGTGGCTTGGGCTTCAAAGTTTTCGGCCTTGGCCTCTGTTTCGACGCCGGTAAAGAGTCCGGCTTGTTGTCCCGGGGCGAGTTCCCCTTGCGCTTGGACCCTTGCTTGGGCGGCATCTGTTTCCTCCGTTTTTTGAATATCCTTTAATGGCGGCAGACAGGATAAGTCCCCAAGGTCAAAGGTCTCCAAAAACTCCTTTGTGGTGCCGTACACGACCGGCCTCCCGGGTATCTCCTTCCTGCCTGTTATCTTGATGAATCTTTTTTCCATGAGCGTGGAGAGCACCCCGCCCGAGTCGACGCCGCGCACCGCCTCAAGCTCCGCGCGCGTTACAGGCTGCTTATAGGCGATGATGGCAAGGCTTTCCATGCTCGCCCTGCTTATCTTCTGAAGACCTATCTTGTAGAGCCTTCTTATCCACGGGGCCGCCTCCTGATTCGTTCTCAGGGAGTATCCGCCCGCGACCTCTTCGATGAAGATGCCGCCGGAACGCGTCCTGTAATCCACAATGAGCGAATCAAGAGCGGCCTTTATGTCGGCCTTGGCCTCGTGCTCCAGCACACCTGAGAGCCGCTCAAGCGTGAGCGGAGAATCGGATGCATAGATAAGCGCCTCGATGAGAGGTTTTAACGTTTCAATGTCTGACATGTGGTTTTTACCCGATTATCGGCTCTTGTTTTATCAAAAACACAAACACCACAAAAAAGTTTGACAAATCATCATCACGATGATATATTGAAAGTGGAGGCTTTGTCGGCTACGGCTGGCATTGCCTTTTTTATTTTACGGGATGATCGTTGTTCCGCATCCTTCTTTATCTTCCCTTGGCCTTAGGTCTGGGATGTATGTGAAACTCCAGCCCTCATATTCTTCGTTGTTTTTCTTGTCAGACGTCCTATACCTATAACGTAATCGCTTAACAAGATCGGCGAACGCGGACAATTCTTCCCTTCGCGGCCTTGTCATGTTTTCGCCAAACCTGACTCCCCATGAAATGATGAACGCTGTTTCCCTGTGTAAGTTTCTCTGAAATATTTACTCATCTGGTCGATTAATATATGGCTTTGCGAACGTTCCAGTTCGTCGAAAACCACTATGCCGAGCTCATTAGCGGGCGATTGTTTCTTGAGAAATTCATAATAACGCTCGAACAGAAAAGAATAATCTTTTCTCAAAAAATTATTTTCCGGACGAGGCGCCAACGGCTCCACGATGCTTGCGAACGCTTTGACATTGTGCTCTAAGCACAAATTTAAAACTTTCTTCACAAAATCCAATTTTGCCTGTGCAAGCGCGGTAAGATTTTCTTTCGTGCATTTGCTTCCTTTCTCTATACATTGTCCCGCTAATTGCGCTCTGCGATGCAATTCTATCGGGTTCAGTTGGGCGGCATGTTTGAAAACCGCTCTATTCAAAAGTTTTTTCGCCTTTAACTCCATCTCCGCCGCTGTAATGCGCTTGCCGAAGTGTTCCTCTTCACAATCGTGAATCTTGCAGGTAAGCTCCCATAAGTTACTATCTTTAACGCATATACCGGCAAGCACTTCGTAGCGCGCCTCGTTTGCATCACGGCAGTCATGTCCGCTTTCATCAAGGAACAGAAGGTAACTCACGCGGAGGCCTCTTCCCTCGTTGGGGTGTATACCCTTATTATCCTGTCCTCGGTCTGGTGGAGCCTCACGAGCACGAGCTTTGCAAGCTCAAGTATGGCGAGGAAGGTAACGACTATCTCCCCTCGCGTCGCGTCGTCGCGGAACAAGGATGTAAAGACCGCGCTCTTTTGAACGGCCAAAAGCTCCATTATCTCGTTTATCTTGTCGGCTATCTTGAAACGTTCGACCGTAAGCTCGATGGTGCGCCCCTTAGGGGCGCGTTTGAATATGTCTTTCAGAGCCTCCATGAGGTCGAAGACCGATACGTTCACAAAACCCGGCTCACCGCCAAGCTCGCCCGTGTCGAACGCGCCGCCTCTGGCGAATACGTCCCTTCCGAGCATCGGCCTTGCGTTCAACTCGTGTGCGGCCTCTTTGTAGCGTTGGTACTCTAAGAGCCTTGCCACAAGCTCCTCACGCGGGTCAAAGCCCTCGTCCTCGTCCGGCGCGGCCTCCTCGTCAACCGGCAAAAGCAGCTTGCTCTTTATGTGCACGAGCGTCGCGGCCATCACAAGGAACTCACCGGCGAATTCAAGGTTGAATTCCTTTATCATCTCCAGATACTCAAGGTACTGAGCCGTGATGGAGGCTATCGGGATGTCGTATATGTCAACCTCGTTTTTCTTGATGAGGTGCAAAAGCAGGTCAAGGGGGCCTTCGAAGATGTCGAGTTTGATATTGTAATAAGCCATCTATTCCAATCCCATTGCCTTGCGCGCATCATGCATGGTTTTGCTCGCGGCCTCATGCGCGCTGCGCGCGCCGTCCCTTAATATGGCCTCGATGGCGGTCGGGTCTTTTTCAAGTTCAGCGCGTCTTTTTTGCACCGGCTCAAGAAAGGCCAGCACCTTCGGTATCACCGACCTTTTGCACTCTGTGCAGCCTATGGACGCCTTGGCGCAACCTTCGCGCACCCATTCAACGGTTGTTTCATCCGAATACAGGGCGTGAAATGTCTCGTAAAACGGGCAAACGTCCGGGTTTCCCGCGTCGGTCCTTCTTTTTCGGGCTGTGTCGGTCATCATCTGAAGCATCTTTTTTTCGACGTCCTCCGGCGCGTCCGACAGGAGTATGGCGTTACCGTAGCTCTTGCTCATCTTTCTGCCATCGGTGCCGAGCACCTTTGGCGAGGTCGTAAGAAGGGTTTGCGGTTCAGGGAAGGTGTTGCCGTAGAGGTGATTGAACCTCCGCGTTATCTCCCGCGAAAGCTCAAGGTGCGGGGCCTGATCAACGCCCACCGGCACAAGTGAGGCCTTGTAGATGATTATGTCCGCGGTCTGGAGCACTGGATACCCAAGAAAGCCGAAGGTGCGGACGTCCTTTTCAACAAGCGCCTCCATCTGCTCTTTATATGTCGGGTTTCTCTCAAGCCATGAAAGCGGCGTTATCATCGAAAGCAGGACGTGAAGCTCGGCGTGCTCCTTGATGACGGACTGCCTGAATATGACCGCCTTTGCCGGGTCTATGCCCACGGAGAGCCAGTCAATGACCATCTCTCTTATGTTGTCCTTTATCGCCGCCGGGTTTGCGTAGTCCGTGGTCAGCGCGTGCCAGTCGGCCACGAAAAAGAAGCAGTCGTACTCATTCTGGAGTTTAAGCCAGTTGGACAGCACACCGTGGAAGTGCCCAAGGTGAAGAGCGCCGGTAGGACGCATCCCGCTCAAGACCCTGCCCGTCGGCTTCATGCGCCTCCAGTCAGGAGACCGGCCAGCAGGAACACGAGCGGCGAGACTATCCGGTTGACGACCCCGGTCGTTATGAGGACAAGGAGTATTATGAAGCCGTAAGGCTCCACTCTTGAAAAGGCGTAGGCCTTTTGCGGAGGCAGAAGATACGAGAGCGCCTTGCTGCCGTCAAGCGGCGGTATGGGTATGAGGTTGAAGACCGCAAGGGAGATGTTTATGAGCACCCCGAGTTCAATCATTATCGCTATCGGCATATATACGCCGGGCGAGTTGGTGATAAGCGGCAACGCAACGGGCAAGAGCTTCTGGACAAGGGCAAAGGCCCCTGCGAGCATGAGGTTGCTCAACGGCCCGGCAACGGCTACGAGCATCATGGCCTTTGCCGGATTCCGGAGGTTACGGGGGTTTACAGGCACCGGTTTTGCCCATCCGAAAAGCCCGGAAAAAAAGAGCATGAGCGTGCCGAGCACGTCCAGATGCCTTATGGGATTGAGGCTCACGCGGCCGAGCATCCTTGCGGTATGATCGCCCATCCGCGAGGCGGCCCATGCGTGGGCCGCCTCGTGCACGGTGAGCGACAAGAGCACCGGCGGCGCCGTCAAAAGGATCCTCTGTATGTATTCAACGAGCATCTGCTCTCCTTATAACCCCTCCTGCCGCCCCTTTGAAAAAAAGGGGAGGAGAAAAAGAGTTGTCCATAACGCGCAACAGTACATCTTAAAAGTTTATCAGATGAACTTCGTTGCCGTCAACGCAAATCTTCTTAAGGA
>JACRCE010000108.1 GCA_016213015.1 Deltaproteobacteria bacterium
AATATAATCCAACGTTCGGAGACTGTCAACTATTCTTTCTCCTTAACCGACATCCGCTTCTCAAGCATCGCCTCAACGACAAGCAGGTCGTCGTCCGTGGTTATCTTGACGTTCTCGTAAGAACCGGCGACTATAGACACGCTTATTCCAAGCCTTTCCACGAGCGCGGCCTCGTCCGTGCCGTAAAAGCCGTCCTTCCTTGCCGCCTCATGCGCTCGGCTTATTATCTCCGTCCTGAAGGCCTGAGGCGTCTGCACGGCCCAGAGGCTTTGGCGATCAAGCGTCCTGACGACCGACCCATCCATTGACGCCTCCTTGATAGTATCCTTCACGGGCATCGCCGCGATGGCCGCGCCGTGGGAGGCCGCCTTGTTTATAGCCGCCTCGATAATATCCGTCGTAACGAGCGGGCGCGCGCCGTCATGCACGACGATAATGTCAGCGCCGTCCTTTATCGCGGCAAGGCCGAGCGCAACCGAATCCTGTCTCTCATTCCCTCCGTCAACTATGCATCTCACCTTTTTGAAGCCGTATCTCCCGACGACCTCGCCCACGCAATAGTCCCGGTCATCCGGCCTTATTACAAGGCATATCTCGTCAATAAACGGACATGTCTCGAATGGGCCCAGCGTATGTGCAAGCACGGGTTTGCCGAGTATCAGGCGATAGTTTTTTCCGCCGGCGCCCATCCTCCTGCCGAGCCCGGCTGAAGGGATGATTGCAACGGTGCGCCAAGGATTTTTCACGGTATTCGTCATTTTGGAGTTTCAGACGCAAAAAAAAACCGCGCTGGAGGCGGCGCGGCAATTACAGGATTATGCTACGGGGTGCTTATTGCAACACGGGTTTTTTAAGGTCGTCCTTCATCTTGGAGAATATCATCCTGCCGCCAGTGGTTTGCAGGACGCTCGTTATGGCGACGTCGACGGCCTTGCCAAGGTAGTCCCTGCCGTTGTCGACGACCACCATGGTGCCGTCCTCAAGATACCCTATGCCCTGCCCCTGTTCCTTGCCTTCCTTGAGCACGAGTATGTTCATTACCTCGCCCGGAAGCGCGACCGGCTTCATGGCCGTGGCCAGCTTGTTCATGTTAAGCACGGATACGCCCTGCAACTCGGCAATCTTATTGAGGTTGGAGTCGTTTGTGAATATCTTTGCCCCAAGTTCCTTTGCCAAGGCAACGAGCTTGCTGTCCACCTCGCGTATCGAGTGAAAGTCTTTTTCGGTTATCTCCACGATGATGGAACTGCTCTTTTGTATCTGTTTTAATATGTCGAGGCCGCGCTTGCCGCGTACGCGCTTCACCTGATCGGGCGAGTCGGCGATGTATTGAAGCTCTTGCAACACGAACTGAGGCACGACCAGCGCCCCTTCGATAAAGCCGGTTTCGCACAGCTCGGCGATCCTGCCGTCTATTATGACGCTCGTATCTATGACTATCTGTCGTTTCGTCTTCCCATTCAAGGCCGGCACACCCTCCGCCGGCGGCCTGACGTGCGCTCCGGCAAAGCGGTCTATAATCCACGCCGTGTCGAACTCGTCGCCCTTTTTCATGCCTATGCTGAGGCCGATGTACCCGATTACGCAGTTGGTGAAAAGGTATGCCCCAAGCTCAAGGTAGCGGTTGCCCGTGAGGCTCAAGGCAAGCGGGTAGGCCAGGAGGTTTGCCACTATAAGCCCGGTTATCAGGCCGCCGGCGCCGCCTATGACGATCTTGAGCGGTGTTTTTTTGACCCTTTCCTCGAAGGTCAGCGCCGCGAGCGCGATAAGCAGTCCGCTTATAAGTCCTACGTAGGCGAGTTTGGAACCTATTATCGGGAGTATGATGAAATATCCGCTTGCCGAGGCGAATATTACAAGAAGCGCGCGCATTAGGATGTACACGGTAAGACTTGCCCCTCCCTCAACCCTGCATCATGCGGTAGAGTTCCTCTTCCACCTTCTCGACCTTTGAATTTTTGGCGATGGATATCTCCTTTACGAGCAGATTCTTTGCCGTGTCAAGCATCCTGCGCTCGCCGAAAGAGAGTTCCTTGTCGAACTTCAGGACATACAGATCCCTGAGCACCCTCGCTATCTCTATGACCGAGCCGCTTTTTATCTTTTCCGTATACTCCCTGTAGCGCCTGTTCCACGTCTGGCTGTCGAGTGCGTCGTTTTTATCCTGCAACACCTCGTATATCTTGGGCAACATGCTCTTCTTGACGATCTTGCGGAGTCCGACGTTTGCCGCCGAGTCTATCGGAACCATGATAACGGCGTCCGTATCGAGTATTCGCAACATGTAAAAATGCTTGCTCTCGCCGGCCATCTCCCTGCTTTCCACGCCGGTTATCATGGCGACCCCGTGCGCGGGATAGACCGCGAGTTCGCCGGTCTTGAAAAAATGTTCCACCGGAACCATCTGTTTGGATTGCTTTGGCATGATTCTCCTAATGGTTAAACGGTTGACTTCTAATCCTATGGACGGGAGGGGAATGATTTTGAAACTATACCACAGAACCATTACAGCGTCAACATCAATCTACCGCTTGTCGTCGTAGCGTCAACGGACATAACACGAATATCAGCCCCTATATGCCTTTAATAACGCCATGCCTAATATTTACACCTCCAGCCATTACGTCCATTATTAATTAACCGGCCCTATGACAAAAAAAGCGTTGTCCACCAATAGGTTAGCCGGGTTTATCTCAACGGCGACAAGCCTTATATCCAGTCTCTTGCCGGCGTCAACAAGGCTTATCGTGTGCGGAATGTGCGCGCCTGCGGTTTCCTTGAACTCCTCAAGCATGGCCCATGCGTCAAGGCCGGGTATTGACATGACAACCCTCGCCGGACGCCCTGATTCGTCGTTGGTGATATTTGTTCCATGTTTTCCGACCGCCTCATCGGCCACAGACCCGAGGAGCAGAGAAACGAACTCGTCAGATCGGAACGGAAGCATGGCAAACGGATCGGCCGATCCATAAAACGGCGCCCCTGAGAGCGCATTGACATGAAGATTCTTTCCGTCGCCCACGATCAGCGCAACAGTCTGATTGAACGGGCCTGTTACCTCGATCCTGAAAAGCCCAGGCTTTTTTGCCAGCAGTATCGCCCTGCCCTTGAGCGTTACGCCTGCGCCATTGTTAAGGGACACGACGGCAATTGCCTTCATGGCGATTGCCTCAAACGCGCCGGCCGGACCGACAGGAGGAGGCGCTGTGATTTCGGTTCCCGCGCATCCATAAAGGAGGAGCGCGGCAATCAACAATATGACGGCGCCCCTCACTTCTTGCCTTTCATCTCTCTTTTGAATTTTTCGATCTTTTCCTTCAGCTTGACGTTCTTCTGGTCAGCCGCATAAGCCGCCTCATACGCGGCAAGCGCCTTCTTCTTCATGTTCGTCTTGAGATAGGCGTCCGCAAGGTGCTCCATTACGGTCGGGTCGTTCGGAAGACGCTCTCTTGCCTTTTCAAGCTGGGCTACGGCTGATTTGAACTGGCCTTTCTTATAGTAAACCCAGCCGAGGCTGTCCAGTATATGGCCGCTGTCGGGTTTGCCGGTCAGCGCTTTCTTGATCATTGCCTCGGCCTCGTCGAGGTTTATGCCCTTTTCCGCGTATGTGTATCCGATATAATTGAGGGCATTGGCGTGGTTCGGGTCGATCTCCAGCACCTTTTGCATGGCCGGTATGACCTTGTCGTTGTCGCCGGATTCGTCGTATATGACGCCTATGACGAAGTACAACTCAACGTCCTTGGGGTCTATCTTGAGGCCGCGGTCTACCGTTGACAGCGCCTCAGGGTATCTTTTGGCGTTCCTGTATACCGTGGCGAGTATCTTCAACAGTTCCATCTTCTCGCCCTTGACGCGGATGGTCTCGTTTAACTCCCTTATAGTGTCGTCCAATCTGCCCTGACGCTCGTATATGTAGGCGAGATGTATCCTTGAATCGACGAAACTCTGGTCGTCCTCCGGCAGTTTGGCGAACTCGGCCGCGGCGGCCTCAAGCTCCCCCTTCTCCTCGTAAGACGCCCCAAGGTAATACCGTACGCGGTGCGCCGCCGGGCTGAGGATGAGTATCTCGTTGAATTGTGCTATGGCCTCGGCGTATCTTTTCATCTCAAAGTATATAAGGCCGGTCTTGAGCATGGCGTCGAATCTCGCGTCCTCGATCTTGGAAAGCTCCTTGTAAACGTCAAGCGCGTCATTAAAGCGGTTAAGCTGGATGTACACGGCCCCGAGGCGCGATTTAAGGCCGGTTTCGTTATGGAGGACGCTTGCCCCCTTTGAATATATCTCAACGGCCTTGTCCGGTTCCTTATTTAATTCGTAGACCATGCCAAGCTCATAATACACGGCTGGAAAGTGCGGGCTTAAGGCGAGCGTTTTCAGATAATAGTCCGCGGCGGTCCGGTAGTCGCCCTTCTCAAACTCGAGTTTGGCGAGGTAGTAGTTGGCCATTATGGAATCAGGGGTTATGGCGAGTATCTTTTTGAGCGTCTCTACGCCCTTGTCGAACTCTTTCAACTGCGCGTAGAGCGCGCCGAGGAGCATGTAGTTTTTCGTATTCTTGGGGTCTATCTCGATGGCGGCCTTGTACTGTTCAACGGCGGAGGCGTCGTCCTTGTTCAGGAGGTAATATTCCGCCAGCGCAAGACGCGCATCCGCGTATTTAGGGCCGAGATCAACGGCCTTTTGCAGATATTTGAGCGCGTCCGCGTGGTTGCCTGAGAGCATGTACAGCCGCCCAAGGTCAACGAGAAGGAGGGGCGAGTCCGGGTCGAGCTTTATCGCCCTCTTATACAACTCAATCGCGCCTTCGATGTCCCCGCTTTTCTTGAGCACCTGCGCGGCGGTGAAGTAGTAATACGACGCGGGGCTGTAGTTTGTATCAGCGGATATGTTTGCCGCGTTGGCCTGATGAGCGGCCTGTATAATGAAAAGAACGGCAAGAAAGACGGACGGAATGAAGTTCCTAATGGCGCGTTTTACGATGGTCACTCTTTTCCTCTTTCGGCGCGGTGGTATACCGTAAATAGTAGCATTATTACACGGCGCGGTCAAATGGCCGAAGACCGCGGGTGTCCGTACGGCGGCATTTTAATCTCCGCGCGCGGAATCGAGCCGATCTCTTACTTCAGGGGGAAGGTGTACGCCGTCGGTGTCAACGTCCGAGAGTATGTCCACGAGGACGTCTATCCGCTCTCCGGTGGTCAGTCCCTTATGGATGAGGATACGGCGGACGCCTTTGAGCGTACAGATGCCGCCGTCCGTGGCCACCTCGCCTTTACGAAGATCGTCGTAAGAGAGCTTGATGGAAAGTTTCTCGGCGGCCTCTTCAAGGGTGGTCAGGATGGTCGTATCTTTCATCTTCCTATTTTCCATTTTTCCGTTTTTTATGTCAACCTAAAAATACCGTGTTGCGCGTGACGGCCTTCAACCTAACAAAACCTTGACTTTCATGAGGCATTCCAGTAAAAATAATGTCATCGCAATTTGCGGCCTCGACGCTTTTTTCGGCAACACTCAATATAAAATGAAGATGAGCAACCTGCTGAAGATCGGCGCGCCTCCGGCCGTTGCGGTCATAGTGGCTAACGTGAGCGCCGGCGTAGTCTTAAGAGCGCTCTCCCTCGGCGCGGATATGCTTGAACTCCGTGTCGATACCTTCAAAAACCGTGGCGTCGAATCTCTTGTAAAGACATTTCACAGACTTAAAGCCGTCAAAGGGGTAAAAGGCATCCCGATCCTTCTGACCGTCAGGAGCGCGGGCGAGGGGGCAAGGTTTGAGATCAACGACGCGGAAAGACTGGAGATATTCAGAGCGCTTACGCCCTTTGTTGACGCGATCGACATAGAGCTTGGTTCAACGGCCATCCTTGCTCACGTCGTCGGGCTGGCCAAAAAAAATCGCAAGACGATCATCGTGTCGTCGCATGACTTCAACGGTACGCCGGCCGATAAAAGGCTTGAGGCGATTATAAGCGCAGGCCTCAGGGCCGGGGGCGACGTCGTAAAGATAGCGGCTTATGTCAGGGACGCAAAGGACGTTAGAAGGCTTGCCAAGCTGCTCGTCAAGCACGATAATCTGATAGTAATCCCCATGGGCGAATACGGTACCCCGTTCAGGGTCTTTTTTCCGGCGCTAGGTTCGCTCGCGGCGTATGGTTCGGTTACCGGCAAAACGGCTCCGGGACAGCTTTGCCTCAAGGACGTGGTCAGCGCCTTCAGGGCCTTTGGCCTGAAGAAATAAGGTTGCCAAAAAAAAGTTCGTTCGGAGGTTTTCAATGACGGTGCGGGTTGCGATAAACGGCTTCGGCAGAATAGGCAGGAATATCCTGAGGGCGTCGCTTACTGATAAGGAGATGGAGTTCGTCGTCATAAACGACGTAACCGACGCAAAGACCCTTGCCCACATATTGAAGTACGACTCGGTCTTCGGCAGGATAAACGCCGATGTGCTTCCAAAGGAAGGCGCGATATCCGTAAACAACAAGGACATAAAGATTACGGCGGAGAGAGACCCGTCAAAACTTCCGTGGAAGGATCTCAAGATTGACGTGGCGCTTGAGTGCACCGGCCTTTTTACGGACAGGGACAAGGCTGCGGCGCATCTGACCGCAGGCGCAAAAAAAGTCATAATATCCGCCCCGGCAAAGAACGAAGATATAACGATCTGCATGGGCGTCAACCATGATAAGTACGAACCGGCAAAGCATTCCGTCATATCGAACGCCTCCTGCACGACCAACTGCCTTGCGCCGTTGGCAATGGTGCTCCACGAGAGGTTCGGCATCGCGCGCGGACTTATGACCACCGTGCACGCCTACACCAACGACCAGAAGATACTCGACCTGCCTCACAAAGACCTGAGACGCGCAAGGGCCGCGGCGCTTTCCATGATACCCACGACCACCGGCGCGGCAAAGGCCGTCTCTTTGGTTCTGCCGGAACTCAAGGGCAGGCTTGACGGCATGGCCATTCGCGTGCCCGTGCCGACCGTCTCGGTCGTAGACCTCGTGGCCGAGCTTGAAAAGGACGCGACGGTCGAGGCCGTGAACGCGGCGCTCAAGGAGGCGAGCGCCGGGCGCTTGAAGGGGATACTTGAATACTGCGACGAGGAGTGCGTGTCAATAGACTTCAAGGGCAACCCCCATTCATCCATTGTCGACGCCCATTCGACGAAGATGATCGGGCCGCGTATGCTCAAGGTGCTGTCGTGGTATGACAACGAGTGGGGCTTCTCATGCAGGATGAGGGACCTTGTGAAGTTGATCGCGTCAAAGGGGCTGTAAACCGCATCAATTGCCCCCCCTCACCCTGCCCTCTCCCGCGAGGGGAGAGGGGGATAAGGAATGTATATATAGCACGTGGAGGTGTTATTTGAACCAGGGTCTTAAATTCATAGACGAAGTGGACGTAAGGAACAAGAGGGTGCTCATCCGCGTCGACTTCAACGTGCCTCTCGATGAAAACGGCAACATAACCGACGACACGAGGATCAGGGGCGTCTTGCCCACCATCAATTACGCGCTCGACGAGAACGCGATGGTGGTGCTCGCCTCCCACCTTGGACGCCCCAAGGGCAAGCGTACCACCGAGATGAGCCTTCAACCGGTCGCCAAGCGGCTCGGAAGACTCCTTGAAAAGGAGATTACGCTTGCGCCCGACTGCGTCGGGGACGAGACGAAAAAGGTCGTTGACGCGATGAAGCCGGGCGACGTGGTGCTCCTGGAGAACCTGAGGTTTCACCCGGAGGAGGAGAAAAACGACGAGCAGTTCGGCGCCGCGCTCGGCGCTCTCGCGGACGTGTACGTGAACGACGCCTTTGCAATGGCGCACAGGGCGCACGCCTCCAACGTGGCCATAACCCGCTACGTCAAGGAATACGCCGCCGGGTTCCTGATGAAAAAGGAGCTGACCTATTTTTCCATAGCGATGGAAAAGCCGGTTCGTCCGCTCGTGGCCATCATAGGCGGCAAGAAGGTATCGGACAAGATCGGCGTACTCCTCGCCCTTTGCGACAAGGTGGACAAGCTCATCATCGGCGGCGGCATGGCGCTCACCTTTTTCAAGGCATTGGGCTACGAGGTGGGCAAGTCGTTCGCCGAAGCAGACGCGCTCGACACGGCCAGGCAGGTGATTGATAAGGCCAAGGAGAAGAATATCAAGCTCTACATGCCGGTCGACTTCGTGGTCGCCGACAAATTCAGCGCGTCCGCCGAGACAAAGGTCGTAACCTATCAGGAGATACCTCCCGACTGGATGGCGCTCGACATAGGCCCGGCCACGTCAACGCTTTTTGCCGAGGCCATACAGAACGCCAAGACCATCATCTGGAACGGCCCTATGGGGGTTTTTGAGATAGACGCCTTCAGCAGGGGAACCCTTGCGATGGTGTCGAGCGTGGCCAACACTTATGCCATGACCATAGTCGGCGGCGGAGACACCGACGTTGCCGTGCACCGCGCCGGGGAATACGCCAAGATGAGCTACATATCTACCGGAGGCGGCGCGTTCCTCGAAATATTGAAGGGCAAGGAACTGCCCGGCATAGCGGCCTTGCGGTCTAAAAAGACCGGCAAAAAGGCGATGGCCGTAAGATAACACCTTTCCCCATAAAGCAACGGAGCGCCGAATCATGCTGACGCCACTTATCATTGGCAACTGGAAGATGAACAACGGCATCCGCGAGGCCGCTGACCTTGTAATAAAACTTCGCGAGCTCCTCAAGGGGGTTGACTCGGTTGACGTTGTGATAGCCCCGCCTTTTACCGCCATCTACCATCTAAGCCACCTTACGGCCGACAGCCCCATGCAACTTTGCGGACAGGATATATTCTGGGAAAAGAGCGGGGCATATACCGGAGAGGTCTCCGCCGAGATGCTTGCCGACGCAGGATGCAGGTACGTCATCCTTGGACACTCCGAACGCAGGCAACGCTTCGGTGAGAGCGACGCGACCGTAAACAAGAAACTCCTTGCCGCGTTGAGGGCGTCGTTAAAGCCGATTGTGTGCGTCGGGGAGACGCTTGAGGAAAGAGAGGCCGGAGCAGCCATCTCCCGCGTGACGGCTCAAGTGAGGGCGTCCCTTGCCGGACTCTCAGGGAGCCTTGTAAAGGACGTTTCAATCGCCTATGAGCCGATTTGGGCAATAGGCACGGGCCGCACAGCGTCTCCTCAAGACGCAGAAGAGGTGCATAACGCCATAAGGGAACTGATCTACGAGATGTTCGGCACGCACAGCGCAAGGGGCGTACGCGTGATATACGGCGGGAGCGTTAACGCGGGCAACATTGACTCGCTTATGAGCCAGCCCAACGTTGACGGCGCGCTCGTGGGCGGGGCATCCCTAAAGGCCGAAGAGTTCGCAAGGATCGTAAGGTTCAAACATGCCGCGCGATAAGCCCTCCCTCGCATGATCCACGTAATCGGCGACATCTTCATCGAAGAAAGCGATATCCAAGAGGAGTTCGTTCGCTCAGGCGGGCCCGGAGGCCAGCACGTGAACAAGGTCTCCACCGCCGTACAGCTCCGCTTTGATATCGTAGGTTCAAGATTGCCTCAAGAGGCGAAGAAAAAACTCATCGGCCTCGGGGGCAGAAGGGTAACTGAAGAAGGCGTCCTGATTATCTCGTCAAGAGAGACAAGAAGCAGGGGCATGAATAGGGCTGAGGCGCTGGAAAAGCTCCTCGGCCTCATAAGAAAGGCATTGGAGAGGCCTGTAAAAAGGATAAAGACAAGGCCGTCCTTTGCCGCAAAACTCAAGCGGGTTGACTTGAAGAAAGCAACGGGCGGCATTAAAAAGATGAGAAAGAAGGTCAAGGTGGAGGAGTAGCAGGCCGGCTACACGCATATGCATATGGGGCCAGGTCTACTTTCTTGACATCACAAATGGATTGCACAATATTTCTTCCATCTGCCGCCCATTACGCATAGAATATCCTACAACGAGGGTGATCAAGGCGCTCCTTGCAAGAAAGTAGACCTGACCCCAATGCTTGCAGATAGAGTTCAAGGCCATCCATGAAGGTTTGTAAAGGGGTGCGCCCATAGTCAACCCAACGCGGTAAAGTAAGCGCTTGTGTTAGTTTGCCGTCGTCCACCTCTTGCCTTCAGCGTCTCGATCAAGTGCTCCTTTGCATCTTGCGCCGAGCGGCCTGTCGAATAGCCCTTGGCAAGACCAACGGCGAGCGCCGATGAGAGTATGCAGCCAGTGCCGTGGAATATCTTATTATCGCCTTTAAGCCGCTTTGTGCAGAGGTATCGGTACGCCTTTCCGTCGTAGAGTACGTCAACAGCCTCTCCCTTCAGATGTCCTCCCTTTACGAGCGCCGAGGCCGCGCCAAGACCGGTCAATATCCGCGCCGCCTCCTTCATCGACTCAACGTCATTTACGATCAGGCCTGTCAACGCCTGAGCCTCAGCAAGGTTCGGCGTAACCACGGTTATAAAAGACAGCAGGGCTTTGTAAGCGGCTACGCCCGTACCCTTCATCAGCGGGTATCCGCTCGTGGAAAAAAACACAGGGTCGAGCACTATGTTATGAAGTTTCGCAGATCGTATTATTTCAGCTGCGGCCTTTATATTCGAGGTCGAGCCAAGCATCCCTATCTTTACCGCATCAACCTTGAACTCATCGAGAAGCGCGAATACCTGCTGTTTTACGAACGACGCCGGAACCGGAAAGGTTGCCTTTACCTCCAAGCAGTTCTGAGCGGTCAGCGCGGCAACGGCAGATAGTCCCCTTGCGCCGAGGGAGGCGAATACCGAAAGGTCGGCCTGAAGGCCGGCCCAGCCCGACGGGTCAGAGCCCGCTATAGTTAATACCGTCTTCATCGCCAATAGTAGTATTGCAAAAAGGACTGTCCAACGCCGATGGCGAACCCGATGGCCGCGCCAAGCCACGCAAGGTGCCTTAGCTCATTTGAAATGAAGGCCGTCAAGAGTCCTTCAAACCTTTCAAGGTCGAGATTGTCTATCTTGGCAACGACGTGCTTTTTTATGTCCACCTTTTCCTTGAGCTTAGAGGCGAGCAAATCCTTTTTCTTGTCTATCTGCGTTAGGATTTCCTTTGTGACGAGATATTTGACGTGGTATTTGATGTTATCTGCCACAAGTCCTATTACCGGCAAGCCGCTTAACTTACTTGAAAACCTGTGTTCAACGACCTCCTCAACGGTCTTTTCCACCTCGCCGGTCCAGTCAAGGCCGTTGAGCGACGTTGCGATCTCCTCGGACGACAACAACTCATTTTCAATCGTATGGGCAATAGAGTGGGCTATGTCTTTTCTTCTCTTTGGTATGATGCCCTGGAGAGAGTAGCCGAACAGATCAACCGGTATGTGCGGTCTGAATAGGAGCTTTATGGTAACGTAGTTGGTGAACCAGCCGATTATCGCGCCGGCGACCGGGGGCAAGAGAAGGTGTAGGTTCATTAATAGAGAGCCTTTACGGGGACATCCCCTTTTTCTTCAACTCCTCGTCAAGGTATTTTTTGTAGAGGATGTCCCATTCGCGGCTTCCTTCGGGCACGTCCCTTGAAAGAGAGCGTATCTTGTCTCGCGCAACGGTGTCGGCCTCGTCCTCTACCTTGAGGCAACGCGCCATTACCAGCTTTATCTCGTGGAGCGCCTTTTCTTCGTCGCTGAAGTCAACAAGATCGTCATTCCAGACGCCGTCGAACACGAGATGCGCCAGATGGTTTATCCTGTCGTCGGAGAGCCTCAAAGCACTAAGCCCCTTTCCTTGGCGAGCCGGTTCTTTATCATGCTGAACATCTTTCTGTAGTCTATTTTTTGCGTGTCGATCGCGCCGGAATGGCCCTGCAGCATCTGCTCGACCTCCCTGTCAAGGGCGTCCTCGGCGCGCAGGTCGTCAAGTATGGCGGCCTCTATTCGCTCAAGCACCTTGCGCTCATCCGTCTTCAACACGACGAGGTCTTTGGCCTTGAGCGTCTCAACTATCGTCCTTGAGAGTTTTTCAACCTGTTCTTTATGTAGTCTCATGGTTTCCTTTGGTATGCCCCAAAATTAGCACAGTTCCAGCCGCTTTGCAACCCACCTTTTTTGTAAAAAAGGTGGGCCAAAAAACTTTTAATAGGCAATAGGCCAAGGCGGGTAAAAAACGATGTTACCCGTGCGGCGTGTCCCTCTTTTTTCAAAAAAGGGTATGCTTGACTTTTATCGCACATGCCGCCATAATTTGACATAACGGTCTAACAGGAGGCAATCCGATGAGACGATCTTACTGGCTTCTGCCGATAATGCTCGTGTGGGCGCTTACAACCGGCATGGGCAAGACCCCCGGTCCGGACGTGCCTATCCCTGAGATAGACTTCAAGGCAACGGTGCGCGACGATCAGGACATCGCTACCAAGCTCACGCGCACAAGCTGGGACGGCAACATCTTCTTTACCGGCATTCGCGGCAAGGGCACTGTTACCATATCCTTTGAAAAGGTGCGAAAGGTCAGCGCAATGGGCACCGGGCGGGACAACAAAAGCGACTTCCAGATAACCTTGAAGAGCGGGGACGTCGTCGCGGTGAGCTTCTCGAACGACGCCAAGCTGACCGGCGCGACAAGCTTCGGCACGTTCAGGATACCGGCCCATAACATCAAGGAGATAATATTCGAGTAACGGGTTACTCAAGCGCGGCAAGTATGTTCTTGAAGTGTATGGCGCTTGCCGTGTCTCCTGTTATCTCCAGCTTTCTTGAAAAAAACACGGTG
This sequence comes from Deltaproteobacteria bacterium, assembly GCA_016213015.1. GTDB lineage: Bacteria > Desulfobacterota > GWC2-55-46 > GWC2-55-46 > GWC2-55-46 > JACRCE01. The sequence goes on from JACRCE010000108.1 coordinate 12,721, forward strand.
TCCGGGTCCACCCTTCCGAGGAGCAGTGCGGTAAGCACGTCGAAGTTTCCCCTCATGGCAACGTCCGGCCTTCTCGTAATATGCGGCACGATCTTTATCGAACCATCCTTTATATGCAGGTAGAGCTTCTTTTTCAAGTCCTTTGCCTCGAATAGAAATACCTTGTCGTCAATTGCGCCGAGCCGTTCGCCGAACGCCGGGTTTTTTTGAACCACGTTTGAGATAAAAACGCCCGCGCCTATCGCGCTCACCCACAAGGGGATCGCCTTGAGCGGAATAGAAGCGCCTTTGATCAACAGCGCCTTGAGCTTTTTTTTATTTGCCTCGCTCGTCATACTTTCCCTTTGTATCAGACCTTGTAGCCCACGTGCATGGCCACAATGCCGTTAAAAAGATTGCGGTAGCGCACCCTGAAAAGCCCTGCGTCTTCCATTATCTTTTTGAGCGCGTCTTGCGGCGGGAAGTTGCGTATGGACTCCGGCAGGTAGACGTAAGCAGCCCTGTTGCCGGTAATCATCTCTCCCACCCTCGGTATCACGCTGAACGAATATATGTCGTAGAGCGAGGCAAGGATGGCGCTTTGCGGCTTTGAAAACTCAAGGCAGATCACCTTGCCTCCGGGCTTTACGACGCGCCTCATCTCGGCAAAGGCCTTGTCAAGATGCGTTACGTTCCTGATGCCGAAGCCGACCGTGGCTGTATGAAAAGTGTTGTCGTCGAAAGCGATGTCCTCGGCGTTGCCCTGTACGAACGAGACGTTCTTCAAGAAGCCCCTGTCAACGCACTTTGTCCGGCCCGTCTTGAGCATCTCTCCATTGATGTCGTAGACCACGACGTTGCCGCCCGCTCCTACGCGCCCTGCCATGAGCATGGCTATGTCCGCGGTGCCTCCGGCCACGTCAAGGGCCGACTCGTTCGCCTTGAGCCCGGTCTCGGCGGCGACCATCCTCTTCCATATACGGTGAGTTCCAAGGCTCATAAGATCGTTCATCACGTCGTACTTGCCTGCAACCGAGTCGAAGACCTCGTTGACCCTCGACTGCCTCTCGTCCTCAGGCACGAGCTCGGAGCCGAAGCTGATAAGTTTTTTGTTCATGACGGGCGCGCTCCTCAATCCCATGCGAATGGCTCGTAGACCCCTTCGCCTCGTTTTTTTTCAGCGGTCTTGCTTTTATAGCTTCCCTTTACAACGCGAAAACCCTTGCGCCGCAATATGGTCTCTATGCAGCCGATATGCGGGCACGGAGGGTAGTGGCCGTTGTCCGTAACCATGCAAGACGACAGATGGATGACGATGGACTCTTTGTCGATTTCCGACTTTCTCTTTGCCCATTTGGCAAGATTCGAGGCGAGTCTGCCTGTGCGCCTTCCCGGACAACCCCCGCAGTTGAAGGGCACGGCAAGGATACCGGCGTTATTCTTGTAACGCGCAAAGGCGTCTATCCTTTGGCAGAAGGAGTTCATGCACCCGAAGCCTGAGCAACGCTCCCTTGCGAAGTCGCACTGTATGATGCCTATGACCTTGACGTTGTTCATGTTGGTTAAACCTTCTTCCCCCGCCTCTTGCCGAACGTCTTAAATGCAATGGAGCCTGCAAGGACGTAGCCTATCCAACCGACGGGAGGGAGGCCGAGAACGGTATAGGCGTCGTTGCGCGCAAACACGATTGCAAGCGTGCCGGCGATCACAAGGGCGCCCGCCAGTATGGCCCCGGCAAGCCTTGTGCTTGACGCGCTCAGTTCATGGGTCAGAGGCTCAAGCCTATGATGAACGAAGCCTATCTTAAGCTCCTCCCTGAGTATCCTATTGAGAAGGTCATTAAACCTTATCGGTATGTCGAAGACAGACCCCGCGAACTCGGTCGCGTTGTCAACCGCCTTGTCGGCAAAGAGCTTCGGCGAGAACTTTTCCCTGAACATCCACTTCTTGATGAGCGGCTTTGCCGCCTCCCACATGTTTATGTCCGGGTAGAGCTGTCTGCCTACGCCCTCGATGATGACCATTGATTTTTGCAGGAGCAGAAGATTGGGCTGGAGAGACATGTTGAAGCGTCTGGCCGTCTGGATGAGCTTCATGAGGAGCGCGGATACGCTTATCTGTTCGAGCGTCCTGCCGAATATCGGCTCCGCTATGTCGCGCAGGGCCTCCTCGAACTCGGCGAGGTTGACCTCAGGCCCGATAAGCCTCATGTCCCTGTGGAGCGCGGCCATCTTGTAGTAGTCCTGCCGCACGAGGTAGTAGAGCATGTTCGCAAGATACTTCCTCAGGTCCCTGTCCAGATGACCGACGATGCCGAAGTCCAGATATATTATCACGCCGTCGTCCCTGACGAAGATGTTGCCGGGGTGCAAGTCCGCGTGAAAGAAGCCGAACTCGAAGACCTGCTTGAAGAACAGCTCGACGCCGTTTACGGCTATCTTTTTTACGTCAAGCCCCTTTGACTTCAAGAGGGCAACCTCGTCAATGGGTACGCCGTATACGCGCTCCATCGTAAGAACGTCCTCGGTCGTGTAGTCCCAGTATACGCGCGGTATCTGGACGCTGACATCTCCCTTGAACATGGTTCCGAAGCGGTTGACGTTCACCCCTTCTATGGACAGGTCAAGCTCGTTGGCGATGACGCGCTCGAACTCATGCACAACCTCGGTCGGCTTATAGCGTCTCGAGGCCGGCAGATACGCCTCCAAGAGACCGGCAATGGTCTTCATAACGGATATGTCCGCCGCTATGGTGGGGGCGATGCCGGTTCTTCTGACCTTGACCGCCACCTTTACCCCGTTCTTGAGCGTCGCGTAATGAACCTGCGCGATAGAGGCCGAGGCAATGGGCGCCTCGTCGAACGTTTCAAACAAGGCGTTGAGCGGCGCGTTCAGGGAGGCCTCTATGGTCTTTTTGGCCTCAAGGAACGGAAAGGAAGGGACCATGTCCTGGAGTTTTTTGAACTCCTCGATCCAGTCCGGCGGCAGAAGGTCGGCCCTGGTGGAGGCTATCTGCCCCAGCTTTATGAAGGTTGGACCAAGCTCCTCGAGGACAAGACGAATCCTCACCGGGACGCTCATGCCGCGTCCCTTTCTCGTGAATACGAGAAGCCTCTCGAACGCGGAGAAGAACGGGATTATGCGAAGCTCTGTAACAAAGCCGCCGAAGCCGTACCTTATAAGCGTCTTTACTATCTTATGAAGGCGGCGGAGATTTCTGAAGGTTTGTATGTTCATTGTGCGGATTCCATCATATCCTTTGGCAGGGGCAGGTCCGTGCTTGGCTTTGAGTTCATCCAGCGAAGGATATTTAAGTTTCTGATGGTTCGTGCGATTTCACGTTCGTCGAGGGGCGGGCGCCGCTTCTGTTTCCACTGTTTTACCTCTTCCAACACCTCCATTTCGGATGGCTTGTCTTTTTTCCGATGTTCGAGTTCCCGTTCTACAAAATAAACGGTTGCGGCGATTTCCGCGTCGTGAGTTTTAAGACGCAGGAACAGATCAGAAACCTGAGCAATAATCGCCTTCCATTGTTTCAAATTTTCAGAAAATACCCGCGTTGCATCATCATATGTACGGCCTGGCTTTACATGAAACATTTCCCCCAGTTGTTTTTCAACAAGAATGCCGTTATTAACAAGTTTTGCGGTCAATTGTTTTAAGTCTGGCGAAAATGGACCATAGCTACCCCGCCTAAAATCCAGTCCTGTCGGTAGACCTAAAGCGGTTGCGAAGTATGCTATTTTTTGGAATATCGTGCGTCCGACAGGCCAATGATAAGGCTCTTGTTCTATGCGAGATACGATATCAGCTAGGGCGACCCATGCTGGATTAATCATGGAGACCACCTCTTTTGTTTCCGCCCCGCTCTCCTGACCGGACAGAAATTCAGGCGTCAACTCCTTCTCAGGCGTGCCATGAGGAGCGTACATCTCAACGGAAATGTCCAGTTGCTTGAAAAACCGGTATAACGTCGGGCCAACGACGCGCCACTCCAGTTGCCCGTGTCCGCAACCTAACGGTGGAACCGCCAGTGATATAATGCCCCATTCCAGATAGCGCTGTTCAAGATACTCAAGCCCCGCAATAATATCGGAAAGTCTGGAAACCGCCCGCCAATGGCTTTTTGTCGGGAAGTTCAAAATAATCTCCGGTCCTTCGCATTTCGTAGGCCCATCGTCGAACATATGTTGTGTCTGTTTGTTCAAATTGTGGATATATGGCCTGCCGAGCCGTACTTCATTCCGCTTACAACGAGCCGCGTAATCCTTGAACATCTCTGGAAAGCGCTGTTTGAATTCCAGCGCAATTCCCTTGCCCATGATACCTACACAATTTACGGTATTCACCCATGTCTGGGCTGAAGATTGAAAGAGGTCTCCTACTTTGACTATTATCATAATGCCATCAATTATTGGAAAAACAGGTTGCTTTTAATATCCACACTCAAGTCAGATGCGGTGCCGGATACCCGTTGCATCGCCTGTTCATTTGCAACATATATACTCATTATATATTCGACAGGCACTTGGTCAGGGACAAGGACTTCCGCGCATATGATTGCGCCGTGACGCATCGTATCGTACTCATCTTCAGGATGATTCCAATACTTGGCATAAACCAAATCTTTGTTTATGGTTTCAATTCCCTTCGGCGATGGGCTAAATCTTACGTAGTCGCTCGAAGCATTACTGTCGGCTATTACCACATTCGGCAGATCAAGAACATCGGAATTTATCTTAAGCACGCATATGTCTTTTATATCATTATTACGTACTATCTTGAACATCATTTTGTTGCGCGCGTTGATGTACAAATTCACATAATCGTGCAACGGCCGCGCGCGTGGAACCACCACCTTTTCTCGCCGCTCCTGTATCTCCGGCATCGCAACGGAACGATGGCTTAGTTTTGCCGCCTGCTTGTGAGATAAAATGCCGCGAGCCAAAATCGAAATCAAATTCTCGATATGTGATATATAATCACTACTGTCCGGTTAAAATAGCGTAGCTTGCAATGGTTCCTCAAGGAGCGCCCTTAGGCGTTCCGGTTTAAGGGTCAGGATGTCCACGAGGGTTTTCCGGTCAAAGAGCGTTTCACGGATAACGCGGCTTAGGTTCAGGAGTGAATGGGCATATTTGGTCTGATATTTGATGTAAGTCAAAAGCAGATAATAGCTCATT
>JACRCE010000020.1 GCA_016213015.1 Deltaproteobacteria bacterium
AAAGAATTAGATGAACATTCAGTTATCCGGAAAATCCGGATAACTGCCGATGACGGCAAGAATTATTTGACAAACATCTATAATTTGGACGCAATCATAGCCACAGGCTACAGGGTAAACAGCCATCAAGCGACTCAATTCCGCATTTGGGCGACCAAAACTCTAAAGGAGTTTGTAGTTAAAGGGTTTGTATTGGATGATGAGCGGCTCAAACACGGTAAACGCTTCGGCAAGGATTATTTCGATGAACTGCTGGAGCGCATCAGAGAGATACGGGCAAGCGAAAGACGTTTCTATCAAAAAATAACGGATATTTATCAGCAGTGCAGTATTGATTACGATAACGATGCGGAAATCACGAAGACCTTTTTTCAGACCGTGCAGAATAAACTGCATTGGGCTATAACAGGGATGACCGCCACCCAGATAGTAGCCGAAAGGGCCGATGCCTCAAAACCCAATATGGGCCTGCAAACATGGAAACATGGGGCAAAAGGTAAAATCTTAAAAACTGACGTAACTGTAGCCAAGAATTATCTGAACGAAAGAGAAATCAAGGAGCTTGAGCGCGTTGTTTCAATGTACCTTGATTATGCTGAAAATCAGGCGGAACGCCTGGTTCCCATGAAGATGGTCGATTGGGTAAGGAAACTGGATGCCTTCCTGCAATTTAATGAATATCAGATATTAAAAGATGCCGGAGAAATAAGCCATGAGTCGGCCAAGAAGCTGTCCGAAGGGGAATATGAAAAATTCAGGGTGGTTCAGGACAGGGAGTTTGAAAGCGATTTTGACGCGGAGGTTAAGAAAATTATGAAAAAGTCAAGCCAGCCTGCCGGTAAGAAAAAAAAGAAAGACAATAAATAGCCCTTAAATCGCATAGTAGAGGTAAGGAATTATAGGTGATCAAATGACCAGGCAATTCACCGAATCAGTCATTGAACAGGCCGCGCTCGCCTGGCTGGAGAGCCTTGGTTATACGATATTGTCCGGGCCGGAGATCGCCCCTGGCGAGTTGCAGGCTGAGCGGAACAGCTACGGGCAGGTTGTACTCGAAGATCGGCTTAGGCAGGCCCTACAGCGGCTGAACCCTAATGTGCCGAAGGATGCGCTGGAGGAGGCGTTCCGCAAGTTGACCAGTCTGGATTCACCATCGCTCGTGGTCAACAACCACTCCATCCATAAATATCTGGTAGAGGGCGTGCCAGTCGAATACCAGCGGGCCGACGACTCCATCGGCGGAGACCTTGTCCGAGCGCTGGACTATGACAATTCGGAAGTCAACGACTTTCTGGTGGTCAACCAGTTTACGGTCGTTGAGGGGCAGCACGAGCGCCGTCCGGATGTTGTGCTGTTTGTGAATGGCCTGCCGCTGGCCGTAATTGAACTAAAGAACGCGGCCACCGAGAGCGCAACGATATGGTCGGCTTTCAATCAGCTCCAGACCTACAAAGAGCAGATACCCTCGCTGTTCGCATTCAACGAGGCGTTGATGATATCCGACGGCGTGCAGGCCCGGATAGGCACACTCACGGCCGACCGCGAGTGGTTCATGCCCTGGCGGACCATCAAGGGCGATGATTTGGCCGACATGCGCCTGCCGGAACTTCAGGTGGTTCTGGAGGGTGTCTTTGATAGGAAGCGGTTCCTGGACATGATTCGACACTTTATCGTGTTCGAGGATGCGGGCGGCGGCGTCCTCATCAAGAAGATGGCCGGGTACCATCAATATCATGCTGTAAACCTTGCAGTGGATTCAACCGTGAAGGCCGCCGGAACAGGCGGAGACAAGCGCGTCGGGGTGGTTTGGCACACTCAGGGGTCAGGGAAGAGCCTGACAATGGCGTTCTACGCAGGGCGAGTGGTGTTGCACCCCGCAATGGAGAACCCGATGCTTGTAGTGCTTACAGACCGAAATGACTTAGACGACCAACTTTTTGGTACCTTTGCTCGGTGCCACGAGCTTCTACGGCAGCCGCCTATGCAGGCACAGAGCAGGGCGAATTTGCGGGATTTGTTACATACCGATTCCGGCGGCGTTGTCTTTACCACGGTGCAGAAGTTCTTTCCAACCGAGGGCGAAGACCAGCATCCGTTGTTATCAGACCGGCGGAATATCATTGTTATTGCTGACGAGGCCCACCGCAGCCAGTATGACTTTATTGACGGCTTTGCGCGGCATATGCGCGAAGCGCTGCCGAATGCATCATTCATAGGCTTCACTGGAACGCCTATCGAGCTGAGCGACAAGAACACCCGCGCGGTTTTTGGCTATTACATAAGTGTTTATGATATTGAACGTGCAGTAAAAGATGGGGCGACGGTCTCGATCTACTACGAAAGCCGCCTTGCCAAGTTGGAGCTAAGAGAGACTGAACGGCCCAAACTCGACGAGGAATTCGAGGAAGCCACAGAAGGTGAAGAGGTCGACCACAAAGAACGACTCAAGACCAAGTGGGCTCAACTGGAAGCCCTTGTTGGCGCGGAGAAGCGCGTCCGGCTTATTGCTCAAGACTTGGTCAACCACTTTGAACGCCGCTTGGAAGTTATGGATGGGAAGGCCATGGTGGTTTGTATGAGCCGCCGGGTTTGTGTAGAACTCTATAAAGCTATTGCGGCAATCCGGCCGGATTGGCAACACAACGACGATGACAAAGGAATCATGAAGGTGGTGATGACCGGGTCTGCATCAGACCCTTTAGACTGGCAGATGCACGTCCGCAATAAGCCACGCAGGGAAGACCTCGCTAAGCGGTTTAAAGACCCGGATGATACATTCAAGGTTGTCATCGTCAGGGATATGTGGCTTACCGGTTTTGACGCCCCTTGCCTGCATACGATGTATATTGACAAGCCTATGCGCAGCCACGGCCTGATGCAAGCCATCGCAAGGGTAAACCGCGTCTTCAAAGACAAGCCGGGCGGCCTCGTGGTCGATTACCTGGGCATTGCCCAGGAACTAAAAGCGGCGCTGGCAAATTACACTGAGAGCGGCGGTAAGGGCGAAACCACCATTGATCAGAAACAAGCAGTGGTAGTGATGCTGGAAAAATATGAGGTCTGTTGCGACATCTTTCACGGCTTTGACCGTTCGCCGTGGATATCGGGTACGCCTCAGGCACGGCTGACGATTCTGCCCGCGGCTCAGGAACATGTTCTACAGCAGCGGGACGGCAAGTCACGGTTGGTAAAGGCGGTGGCTGACCTCTCCAAGGCGTTTGCGCTGGCGGTGCCGCACGAGAAGGCGCTCGAAATCCGCGACGATGTGGCCTTTTTCCAAGCCGTCAAGTCGGTCTTGGTCAAGAGCTTGACCGGTGACCGACGTAGTCCTGAGGAGATTAATCTTGCTATACGGCAGATTGTATCGAATGCGGTTGCTTCGGATGAGGTAATTGACATCTTCGCGGCAGCGGGCCTGAAGCGGCCTGATATATCAATACTTTCAGATGAGTTCCTCGCAGAAATCCGAGGTATGCCGCAAAGAAATCTGGCAGTTGAGATGCTGCGTAAACTGCTTGACAAGGAGATAAAGACGCGGGGCAGGAAAAATGTTGTCCAGAGCAGGTCTTTCTCAGAGATGCTGGAAAATGCCATAAAACGTTACCAAGCACGGGCAATCGAAACAGCTCAGGTGATTGAGGAATTAATCGCACTGGCGAAGGATATGCGCGAGGCCGATAAACGAGGCGAGCAACTTGGCTTGTCCGAGGATGAGGTCGCCTTCTATGATGCCCTTGAGGTTAACGACAGCGCGGTGAAGGTTCTCGGCGATAAGACTCTTCAAATGATTGCGCAGGAACTCGTGAAGGCGGTTCGCGGCAATATCAAAATCGACTGGACCGTGCGCGAGAATGTGCGGGCGGAGATGCGAGTCATTGTCAAACGCATTCTGCGTCGCTATGGCTACCCGCCGGATAAGCAGGCCGGCGCTACGGAGCTTATCTTGGAGCAGGCCGAATTGATATGCAAAAATTGAGCGTATCAAACTCCCCTTGGGGGAGAAGACTGGGGCGAGTGGGCATGAAGCGGCGCGATATTGATAACAGGTGGTTGTTCTTGTCATCCGTGTTTTGCGTGCTGCTTGCGCTTCTTGCGCCTCAACGCGCCCTTTCCGAGGAGTACAAGCCGTGCGGAGTTTCCCTTGACTCCCTGAGCGCAACGAGCGGGGCCCCGGGCGAGGTCTTTGAACTGCGCGGCAGATGGGGCGAAAATCAAGGCGCGAAGATTCCGGCCATAAACAAGGGCGCTCTTGGAAGGCTTGAGGTGGTCTTCTGGACGGATAAGGTATTGACAGTCCGCATCCCGGCCGGTCTTTCTCCCGGCACGTACCGCGTCGGCGTGTACTGCAACGACATGTCGCTTGGCGGGAGCTACTCAAGCGGCTGGACGAACTTCGAGGTAAGGCCAAGCGCCAAGTCTCCCGTTGCGACGGTCGCGCCGGACGTTGTAGAGTCGACTCAGCCGGTAAAACGACAAAGACAAACCGTCCCTGTGCAGGTCAAGGAAAAAATCAGGAAATGGCCGCTCCCGGACATACATCCGCCGGTATGGTTTAAGGCAAACGTCGTCATGTTCGCCGTTGTCCTCGGCGGTGCGGTTATTGCCGTGATAATCATAGGGTTTTTCCTCAAGCACAGGGCAAGGCCGATTGACCCAATGGCCGAATACATGGCTGGACGACATGGTTCGCCGCCCGTCGGTGCGCAGCCGAAAAAGACGGCTGCCGGTCGCGGCGGATCGAAGAGAGAGAGGCAGAGCACACCCGCCTCCATTCAAGGCATAGTGGAAGGTGTGCCATATCAGGCCAAATGCCTCGGCTATACCATGCCGGATTACATCCCTCAGATGACCGTATGGATACAACTCGACTCGCCAGTCAAACGCAGATTTACGATAACGCAAAGCGACAAGGCTCTAAGCATCGCGTCCGACAATCCGCGGGCCATCGGCGTGATAACAACGATATTCAAGCTCGGGGCCGAGAGCATTGACTTCGGCCACTCGACCAACTGGGCCGCAGTGGTCATGACGCCTGGGCTTGACGTAACCGAGGCGCTTGCCGGGCAGGTGGCCTCGAAACTCGTTGAACTCAAAGGGCTCGTGGGGTAAAAATAATTCCTTGACATACACCCATCCATTCTGATATAAAACTATCCTCATTTTTATACATAGACGCAAGTCAACTTTCGTAACTGACGGATTAGGTGGGCACCACCGGGGAGCGAAAGTCAGCATACTCGAAGCCGACCGTCTGGGCACAAAAAAGATAGATAGAACTATTTTTTTGTATGCCTTGACGGTTTTTTTGTGTCTATCAACCGGGACGCCTCATAAAGAAAGAGGCGCTGCCCGTAAGAACGCAGGCATAAGAAGCGGTTGCATAAATCCTTAGACAACAAACAGGAGGAGCATAATGTCCGAAAAGATCATCTATACCGCAATCGACGAGGCGCCTGCGCTGGCCACATATTCCCTGCTGCCCGTTATCAAGGCGTTCACAAAGGCGGCGGGCATCGAGGTCGAGACAAGGGACATATCTCTTTCCGGAAGGATCATCGCGAACTTTCCCGAAAACCTGACGGAGAGCCAGAGGATACCCGATGAGCTGACGGCGTTGGGCGAACTCGCAAAGAAGCCGGAGGCCAACATCATCAAGCTGCCGAACATCAGCGCATCCATACCCCAGTTGAAGGCCGCCATCAAGGAGCTTCAATCGCAGGGGTACAAGGTTCCTGACTATCCCGAGGACCCTAAAACCGACGTTGATAAGGAGATCAAGGCGCGGTACGGCAAGGTATTGGGGAGCGCGGTCAACCCGGTTCTGAGGGAAGGCAACTCGGACCGCAGGGCCGCAGTCTCGGTAAAGAATTACGCAAAAAAGAACCCGCACAAGATGGGCGCGTGGAGCGCGGACTCAAAGACCCACGTCTCGCATATGACGAGCCGCGATTTCTACGGCTCTGAAAAATCAACAACCGTCTCCGAAGCCGGGCCGGTCAGGATCGAGTACGTCGGCAAGGATGGAAAGACGACCGTGCTCAAAGAAAAGACCACGCTCAAGGCAGGAGAGGTCGTTGACGCGACGGTCATGAACGTAAAGGCGCTTCGCGGCTTCCTTGAAGAGCAGATGGCGGACGCGAAAAACAAGGGTGTGCTCTTCTCTCTGCACCTCAAGGGCACGATGATGAAGGTTTCGGACCCGATCATGTTCGGTCATGCGGTAACCGTCTTTTTCAAGGACGTATTCGCCAAGCATGCGGCCGTAATCAAGGAACTCGGCGTCAATCCCGACAACGGTCTGGGCGATCTTTACGCGAAGATTGCGAAGCTGCCGGATGACAAGAGGGCGGAGATAGAGGCGGACATCAAGGCTTGTTATAAGAATCGTCCTGAAGTGGCGATGGTCAACTCTGATAAAGGCATCACCAACCTGCACGTGCCGAGCGACGTGATTATAGACGCATCCATGCCGGCCATGATCCGCGAGTCCGGGAAGATGTGGGGCCCGGATGGCAAACTCCATGACACAAAGGCCGTGATACCGGACAGGTGTTACGCGGAGGTCTATCAGGCTGCCATCGAGGACTGCAGGAAACACGGCGCTTACGATCCGCGGACCATGGGAAGCGTTCCCAACGTGGGACTCATGGCGCAAAAGGCAGAGGAGTACGGCTCTCACGACAAGACGTTCAAGGCGCCGGGCAACGGAACGATACGCATCATTGACGCCACAGGGAAGCTATTGCTTGAGCAGAACGTGGAAGAAGGCGACATCTTCCGCGCATGTCAGACAAAGGACGCGCCGGTACAGGATTGGGTAAAGCTCGCCGTGTCAAGGGCGCGGGCAACCGGAGCGCCCGCAATTTTCTGGCTGGACCAAAAGAGGGGGCACGACGCGGAGATTATAAAGAAGGTCGAGAAGTCTCTCAAGGATCACGATACGACCGGCCTTGATATAAGGATAATGTCTCCGGTAGAGGCGACTCGCCTGTCGCTTGAGCGCATAAGGGCAGGGAAGGACACGATCTCGGTTACCGGCAACGTGCTCCGCGATTATCTAACGGACCTCTTTCCGATCCTTGAGCTTGGCACCAGCGCAAAGATGCTCTCCATCGTGCCGCTCATGGACGGCGGCGGGCTTTTCGAGACCGGCGCGGGCGGCTCGGCGCCAAAACATGTTCAGCAGTTTCAGGAGGAAGGGTATCTGAGATGGGATTCGCTCGGCGAATTTCTGGCCCTTGGGGTGTCGCTCGAACACCTCGCAAATACCTTCAAGAATCAAAAGGCTCAGGTGCTGGCGGACGCGCTGGATCAGGCTAACGGCAAGATACTTGATTTCAACAGGTCGCCCGCAAGAAAGGTCGGCGAGTTGGACAACCGGGGGAGCCATTTCTACCTCGCCATGTATTGGGCCGAGGCGCTGGCCGGGCAGACCAAGGATGTTGACCTGAAAAAGCGTTTTGTCGAACCGGCAAGGCAACTTGCCGATAACGAGACAAAGATACTTGCAGAGCTTGTCGCCGCGCAGGGGAAGCCGCAGGACATGGGCGGCTACTACCGCCCGAATCGGGAAAAGACGACAAAGGCGATGCGGCCAAGCGCAACTTTTAACGCGATAATAGACTCAATCTGACCTAAGTCCGGTAATAGGTTGTTTTTTATGTAGAAATCACGAGACACTGGAGGGTGGCTTTATGCAACTTGCTGGACTGCTATGGGGGGCAAAACTTCTAAAGCGCGTTGATTTTCCGGCCGCTGAGGTGCTTGGCCCTGAGGCAAGCGTTGACGAGATCAAAGACCTTATCAAAAAGTGCGGTCAGGTCTTCATAAAGCCCATATTCAAGGGCGGGGTCGGTAAAAAAGGCAAGGCCGGACTCATCGGCAGGGCAAAGGATATCGCTGGCGCGCTCAAGGAAAAGGAGAGGCTCTATTTCATAGAGCACACCGTTGGCAACGCTACTTTCAAATCCGACGGCGTAACCTTTGAGGGCGGGGTCCCTGCAGAGCATGAGGTCTATTTTTCGCTCTCCGATTCCACGGTCTTTCGCGCCCCTATAATGACCATAACGCATCACGGCGGCATGGACATCGAGGAGCTTCCAAAGGACAAGATAAAGGAAGTGCCGTTCGATCCGCTGACCGGTCTTAAAAGTTTTCACGTATCCAACGCGCTAAAGGAGCTTGGCGCGCCCGCGGAAATAATAAGCCCGCTCGTTCAGCACCTGCCCAAGCTCTGGACGCTTTTCAACAACTACGGCATGAGCACGCTGGAGCTGAATCCCATACGCCTCTCGCCGGATAAGGCCGGCAGGCTCGTGCCCGTTGCCTGCGACTTCAAGGGCGCGTTCGACATAGACAACCCCGCATGGAAGAGGCTCGATCTGCCCGCGCATCTCTTCGCGTCCGACTATTCGGAGTTCGAGCAGGAGATAAACCAGCTTCGCACCTATCAGGGGCAGTCCGACGTGTTCGTCATGAATCCCAAGGGCACCATAACCGCGCCGACCTTCGGCGGCGGGGCCAACGCCCTCGTTACCGAGCTTCTTGGAGAGAGGGCGACCATCTCCTCGGACTTCGGCGGCAACCCGCCGTATGAAAAGATGTTTCAGATATCGAGGATAGTCTTCAAGTACTGGCTCAAACAGTCCAACGTGCTGTTCATAATCGGCGGCAAGGCCAACAACACCGACATATACGAGACCTTCAGGGCAATGGCCGACGCGCTCAGAGACTACGTCAACAAGAACGGCTCAACCCCGCTGTATGTTATCATCGGCAGGGGAGGCCCGAACCTCATCAGGGGCATGGCCTACATGCGCGACACGCTGGAGAACCTAAAACTCCCGTACAGGATATTCGGCCATGACAGCGCCATGAGCGAGGTCGTAAACTACGCCTTGAACGTTGACAAGTGGATGGAAAAAGAGGGAAGAGGCCAGTTGACGGCGCGATAGAGTCGCATACAAAACGCTGAATATAGCTGGTCCAAGCTTATGGCTTGAACACGGATGGCTTGATGTCTGCAAACAACCGCTTTCATTTTAGGGAAGCTCTGATTAATTCACTAACACGTCATTGCGAGCAACGCGAAGCAATCTCGTCTTCAAGGAAATCAACAACTTAGAGATTGCTTCGCCGCAAAAGCGCGGCTCGCAATGAC
>JACRCE010000109.1 GCA_016213015.1 Deltaproteobacteria bacterium
GCGGTCTGGACGCAGTTGGAGCCTCTTCCCCTTGTCGTCGTTAATCCGGCGCCGATTATCGTCGGGCTGTTGCTGTTCGGCATTGGCCATGCCTTTGTTTACAAGCGGCTCTCTGCCGCGTGGCCAAAGGGAATTGTCCCGCGGGCATTGAGGCTGGCGGGCCTGCTGTTTTTCATGACGTTCTTGTTTTGGGAGTTTTTCACACCGTTTAATATGTTTGGCGAGCCTTTGCCGCTTATAGCCTTGGAACTGTCCTTCTGGGCATTAATCGCCATTGCCGATGCGTTCGCAATTGCATTTGTTATGGAACTCAAAAGCGCTCTATAGAAATACAGGCTCCACTTCCCCTATTTATTTCTTTCGCGCATCACGGCCTTTAATCCCTATCTCCGTGTCCTCAAGCTCCCGTATCCTGTCGCGCAGGGCCGCGGCCTTTTCGTACTCCATCTTTTTCGACGCCTTTTCCATCTCTTTTCTCAGGGACTTGATAAGGCCGGGAATCTCATGCAAAGGCACATAGTCGGCCTGTTTTTCCCCGGCAACCGGCACAGTGTAGTAGTCGGCCTCGTACACGGTTGAGATGACCTCCTTTATCCTGCTCCTTACGCTCTCAGGCGTGATGTCGTTGGCCATGTTGTACTCGGCTTGAAGCCGCCTTCTTCTTTCGGTCTCGTCAATGGCAGCCCGCATGGAGCGGGTTACAACGTCCGCGTACATGATTACGCATCCGGCCACGTTTCGCGCGGCCCTGCCGCAGGTCTGTATAAGAGAGGTCTCTGAGCGCAAAAAGCCTTCTTTGTCAGCGTCCAAAATCGCGACAAGCGAGACCTCCGGCAGGTCAAGCCCCTCGCGCAAAAGGTTTATGCCTATAAGCGCGTCGAAACTGCCGAGCCTGAACTCGCGTATTATCTCGATGCGCTCAAGCGTTACCACGTCCGAATGAAGGTACTTTACCCTTAGGCCGAGTTCGCCGTAGTAGCGGGTCAACTCCTCGGCAAGCCTCTTTGTGAGCGTTGTTACAAGCGTCCGTTCGTCCTTTTTTGCGCGTCTTTTTATCTCTCCGAGGAGGTCGTCAACCTGCGTCGTTGCGGGTCTGACCTCTATGGCCGGGTCCATCAGGCCGGTCGGCCTTATTACCTGCTCGACTATCCTGCCATGCGACATCTTTTTTTCATATGCCGCCGGTGTCGCGCTGACGTAAACCGCCTGAGGTATCCGGCTCTCGAACTCCTCGAACCTCAACGGCCTGTTGTCAAGCGCGGACGGCAAACGGAAGCCGTAGCCTATGAGCGTTTCCTTCCGGGACCTATCGCCGCTGTACATGGCCCCGAGCTGTGGCACGGTTATATGGCTTTCGTCAATGAACAGGAGAAACCCCTTTGGAAAATAGTCGAGTAAAGAGTAAGGCGGCTCTCCGGCAAGCCTGCCCGTTATATGTCTTGAGTAGTTTTCTATGCCCGGGCAGTAGCCCATCTCCTCAAGCATCTCCATGTCCATAAGGGTTCTGCCCTCCAGCCTCTGCGCCTCGACCAGCTTGTTTTCAGCCTTTAACGCCACAAGCCTCTCCCTCAGCTCCTCGCGCACCGTGTCCATTGCGCGTTTGACGTTGTCCCGCGAGGAAACGTAATGGCTTGCCGGATGGATGAGCGCCTTTGCGAGCCTTCTAATAGTCTTGCCTCTCAAAGGGTCTATCTCGGTGATGGATTCAAGCGTGTCGCCGAAGAACTCGAACCTCAGGGCGGCCTCGGACTCGTAAGCCGGGAAAATATCCACAATGTCCCCGCGCACGCGGAACGCTCCCCTGTGAAAGTCGTAGTCGTTGCGCTCGTAGCGTATCTCGACCAGTTTGTTGAGAATCGCGTTTCTGTCGGTCTGCATCCCGGCCTCGACATAGAGCTGCATCGCGCCGTAGTCCTCGGGCGAGCCTATGCCGTATATGCAGGAGACCGAGGCAACGATGATAACGTCTGAGCGCGTGAGCAACGAATGGGTGGCCGAGTGCCTGAGCTTGTCAATCTCGTCGTTGATGGCCGCGTCCTTTTCGATGTAGGTGTCGCTTGCCGGAACGTATGCCTCTGGCTGGTAGTAGTCGTAGTATGATACGAAGTACTCTACCGCGTTGTCAGGGAAGAGGTCCTTGAACTCGGAGTACAGCTGGGCCGCAAGGGTCTTGTTGGGCGCGATGACAAGCGCCGGACGGCCTATTTGTTGTATGACGTTGGCAACGGTGAAGGTCTTGCCTGAGCCGGTAACGCCAAGCAGGGTCTGATGGCGCTCGCCCTTGAGGATGCCGTCAACGAGCGCCTCTATCGCCTTTGGCTGGTCCCCGGCCGGGGTAAAGCCGGTCTTCATCTTGAACAATGTCTCTGAGCGTGTCTTTATGGGCATCCCTTAAAAATACCATGAAATGCCGGCGCAAGTAAATCCGACCACAAGAAACCGGTTTTATTTTATGCCGCAGTGTGCTAATAGTTAAAGGTTGTTACGACAAGGGGCATTGATTGACATGGACTACAAGACAACGCTGAATCTGCCTGTTACCGACTTTCAGATGAAGGCCGATCTGGCAAGAAAAGAACCTGAAATCCTCAAGAAATGGGAGGAGGCCGGTCTTTACAAAAAGATCATGGCCAAGGGCGCGGGCAGGGAAAAGTATGTCCTGCACGACGGCCCGCCTTATGCCAACGGCAACATACACATAGGCCACGCGCTCAACAAGATACTCAAGGACTTCATCGTCAGGAGCAGATTCTTGTCCGGGTTTGCCACTGACTACGTTCCGGGCTGGGACTGCCACGGCCTGCCCATAGAGCTTCAGGTGGAAAAAAACCTCGGGCCGCAAAAGCAAGGCATGTCAAAGGCCGAGATACGCAGGGAGTGCAGGCTCTACGCCGAAAGGTTCGTAGCCATTCAGCGCGATGAGTTCAAAAGGCTCGGCGTCGGAGGCGAGTGGGACGCGCCGTACCTTACCATGGACTATGGCTATCAGGCCGCGATCCTCCGCGAGTTCGGAAGGTTCGCTGAAAAGGGTGGGGTTTACAAGGGCAAGAAACCGGTGCACTGGTGCTCCTCGTGCCGTACCGCGCTTGCGGAGGCGGAGGTCGAGTACGCGGACAAGACCTCGCCTTCGGTGTATGTGAAGTTCAGGGTGAAGGAGTTGACGAAAGATTTGTCTCAAAGCGCGACAGGGCTTTTTAGGGAGTTTCCTCGCCTTCGCCACTACGTCATCATATGGACGACCACGCCGTGGACGCTTCCGGCAAACCTTGCCATTGCCGTACACGCCGACGTCTCCTACAACGTGATGGAAATAACGGACGGCCCGCATAAGGGCGAGGCATGGGTGTTCGCTAACGCGCTCAAGGATTCGATACTAAAGAAGAGCGGCATTGATGAAAACAGTATCAGGATGCACGGCGCGTGCAAAGGCGCCGACCTTGAGGGGTTGATAACCGCTCACCCCTTCATCGACCGCGCTTCGCCTGTTTATCTCGGCGAACACGTTACAACCGACGCGGGCACGGGTTGCGTTCACATCGCGCCCGGACACGGGCAGGAGGACTACGAGCTTGGTCTTAGATACGGCCTTGAGGTCTACAACCCTGTTGACGACTCAGGCAGATTCACGAAAGACGTGCCTGAGTTCGAGGGGCAGTTCGTATTCAAGGCCAACGAAGGCGTAATCGCCCTGCTCAAAGACAAGGACGCGCTCCTGCTCAGGGAGGACATACGCCACTCCTACCCGCACTGTTGGAGGTGCAAGTCCCCGGTCATATTCAGGGCGACTGAGCAGTGGTTCGCGTCAATGGAAGCAACCGGACTCAGGAAGGCGGCGCTTGAGGCCATTGATAAAAAGGTCAAGTGGATACCGGCGTGGGGCAGGGACCGCATCTATAACATGGTGCTCAACAGGCCGGACTGGTGCCTGTCGCGCCAACGCGCATGGGGCGTGCCGATACCCGGGCTTAAGTGCGTTAAATGCGGACAGTCCTTCCTTGACGCGGCTCTTATCGAAAGGCTTGCAAAAGACTTCGAGACGCACGGCGCTGACGTGTGGTTTGAGAAGGATTTAAGCCATTGGGCACAAGGCGTCAAATGCCCTAACTGTTCCTCCGCTGATTTCAAGAAGGAGGAGGATATTCTCGACGTATGGTTCGACTCCGGCGTAAGCTACGCGGCGGTCGTCGAAAAACGCAAAAATCTCCGCTTTCCGGCCGACCTGTACCTTGAGGGGAGCGACCAGCACCGGGGGTGGTTTCACTCATCCATGCTTGCGTCGATCGGCGCGCGCGGGACGCCTCCATACAAGTCCGTGCTCACGCACGGCTTTGTCGTTGACGGCTCAGGCAGGAAGATGAGCAAGTCAACGGGCAACGTCATAGCCCCGCAACAGGTGATTGACAAGTACGGGGCAGAGGTTTTACGGCTCTGGGTCTCGGCCGAGGACTACAGGGACGACGTCCGCATATCGGACGAGATAGTGAAACGCGCCTCCGAGGCTTACAGGCGCATACGCAACACCTTCAGGTACATCCTCGGCAATCTGCACGCCTTCAACCCTGAAACCGATTCAATGCCTTACGATAAGCTGGAGGAGCTTGACAGGCTTACACTGCACCGTCTAACTTTGTTGACGGCCAACGTTCGCAATGCTTACGACTGCTTCGAGTTCCACAGGATATACCACTCGGTGCACAACTTCTGTAACAACGATCTGAGCGCGTTCTATCTCGACATAATCAAGGACAGGCTCTACACCAGCGGGACGCGCTCCGCCAAACGTCGCGCTGCCCAGACCGCCATATACCTTGTGCTCGACCATCTTGTCCGGCTCGTCGCGCCGATACTCGTGTTTACGGCTGACGAGGCATGGCAATCCATGCCGGGAAGGACTGAAAAGAGCGTTCATCTTTCAAGCCTGCCTGAGCCTAACAAGGCGTGGATAGACGACAACCTTGCTGAAAAATGGGAAAGGCTGCTTGCGATAAGGGAGGAGTCTGCCAAGGCGCTTGAAACGGCCCGTCAACAAAAGACCATCGGCCATTCGCTTGACGCAAGCGTTCATTATCGCGCCAAGGGGGTTCTGTACGGCCTTCTCAAGGAAGAGGCCGGGGCGCTGGAGGAGGCGCTCATCGTGAGCCGGTTCGTAGTTACGGAAGATGACGAGTCTCCGGCATCGGGTACAATCTCAGTGGCTCGCGCAGACGGCGTAAAATGCGAAAGGTGCTGGCGCTACAGCGAAACAGCAGGCGCTGACCAGACCCACCCGACTATCTGTTCAAGATGCGCGGAGGCCCTGAAATAGAAATAGGAATGGGAAAGATGCGCCTCATAGCGGCCATAACAGCCGTTTCCGTGTTCGCGGCTGATATGATTACAAAGGCCGTAATCACGCATACGTTTATGCTCGGCGAATCAAGGGAGGTAGCCGCCGGGTTTTTCAACGTCGTGTACGTGATCAACAGGGGCGCGGCCTTCAGCTTCCTTGCCAACGCCGGTCTGCTCGGCACGGTCTTTCTCATCAGCGCGTCAATCGTCGCGCTCGGCGTCCTTGCATACCTGATCAATCAATCGAAAAATCCATTGACCTCGATTGCGCTGTCGCTCGTCGCGGGCGGGGCAGTCGGGAATCTCGTTGACAGGGCGCGCCTCGGCTTTGTGGTGGACTTTCTCGACGTTCACGTCAAAGGGTATCACTGGCCCGCCTTCAACGTCGCCGACTCGGCCATCACGATAGGGGTCGGCCTTGCCGTGTATGCGTTTTATATCAAGAAGCAACAGGGTTGAAATGGACAAGACCAAGCTCTGGCACATAAACGCAAACAAGATTTTTTCAAATCTCTCCGAAAAAAATAAGAGCGAGATAGCGTCCAAATCCACCGGGCACAGCGTCAGGAAAAAGGATTTCGTCTACAGCGCAGGGGATAAGGCCGGGACCGTTTATATGTTGAAGGAGGGGCGCATCAGGATAATGCGATACTCCGAGGACGGAAGGGAGCTTACGATCGATATCCTCGAGCCGGGGGACATATTCGGCGAACTCTCCATGACCGGAGAGCAAGAGCGGGAAACGAACGCTGTGGCAATGGAAGATTCTCTTATATGCGCCATTAAACGGAGAGATTTTGAGGATTTCATCGGCAAGATGCCGGAACTCTCCCTTAGTATAACGAAGTGGATGGGCATCAGGTTGAGGAGGATCGAGAACCGCTTAGGGGCAATGGTCTTTCAGGACGTGCGTACAAGGCTTATAGTCCTCTTGAGAGATCTATCGCAAAGGCATGGCGCGCCGGCCGATAACGGAAGAAGAATAGAACTCCTGCTGTCGCACAAGGATATAGCCGCCCTCATAGGGGCATCGAGGGAGACGGTTACGCTTGAATTGAATAACCTTAAAAGAAGCAACGACGTCCTGATGGACGGCAGATATTTTATCATCCCCCCGAAACATCTATCCTGAAAATCTTCGGCGTTTGTAAGCCCCCTTACATCCATTCCCAGTTTTTCTGATATAGTTTGACAATGAAGAAACTCGAACCTATATCTTGAAAGGAGGTGAAGGTCATGACGGAACATACCAAAAAAGAGAAGTTCAACGCCTTGTGCTCATGCGGCTCTGGAAAGAAATACGGCGGCTGTTGCGGCAACAACGAGCCGTGTTGTTGCGGTTCCGGTAAAAAGGCATCCGACTGCTGCTACAAGAAGGCAAAGAAGAGCGCCTGCTGCTGAAAGCCGGTCAAGGTCTTACGCCGACGAGGAGGGGTTAAATGAAGAGGTTGTTGCTTTTGTTCGCTTGCTTGATGCTTTTCATCGCGCCGGCGTTTGCCGCTTCACCAGATGACGTGCCGAGGATCACTCCGGGCGAGCTAAAGTCTAAGATGGAGAAGAAGGAGCAGGTCGTAATACTCGACGTCCGCACCGGGAGTTCCTACTTCAACAGCAAGGTTAAGATAAAGGGCGCCGTTAGAATGCATATAGGCGAGTTGGGCAAGAGGGCGCATGAGCTTCCGATGGAGGCCGAGATAGTAACATATTGCACCTGAACCGACGAGGCCACGAGCGCCCGTGCGGCGCTCTTTCTGATGGGCAAGGGTTTTAAGCGCACAAGCGCGCTTCTCGGCGGTTTCGACGCATGGGTTGACGCCGGATACCCTGTAGAGTCGAAGCAGTAACGAAGGATGGGCGCAAAGCCTTTCTTCTAAAAGCCGCACAATACAACACTAAGGAGGATTTTAAGAGAGATGAAAAACAGATTAGCCGCACTGCTTGTGGTGATAACCTTGTTTGCCTTCAGCGCAATGGCCATTGCAGTCGAGCCTTCACAGGGCGTACAATCGGCACGGGAAGGCAATCCATGCTCGATGAAAAACCCTTGCGCCGTCAAGAACCCTTGTTCGGCAAAGAACCCGTGCGCCAAAAAGAATCCATGTTCAAAAAAGAGCAAGAAAAAAAGCAGGAAGGCCAATCCTTGCTCGACAAAGAACCCATGCGCCATTGTGAACCCGTGCGCGCAGAAGGGCAAGTGAAAGGAGGCGAACCCATGAGCCGCGTCGTCAAAAGGATGATCGTAACCTCTTTTCTCGTTGCCCCGCTCCTTTTCTTCGCGGCTGGCGGCGTAGATGACGCCAAGGCCGCTGAAAAGAACCCGTGCGCCGCGGGGACAACGCCGATTAGAAAAAAGGCGATAAAGGATCAGGCCGCGCTCATGAAGATGGGCGAGGCGCTGTGGAGTTCAACCGCTCTCGGCAGATCAGGCAACTCGTGCGGTACATGCCATGCCGACGGCGCGGGCCTTAAAAAAGAGCCGTTTCCAAAGTACATCAAAATGGCGGATGACATCGTTACGCTGGATCAGATGATAAACTTCTGCATGACGAACCCGATGAAGGGCAAGCCGCTTGCGTGGAACTCTCAGGAGATGACGGCAATTGCCGCTTATGCAACGGCAAACGCGAAAGAGGACGCCTCCGCCGAGAATCCTTGTGGGATGAAGAACCCGTGCGGCATGAAGTAAAGTAAGGAGCGCGTTTGAAAACGCTCGGTATCTTGACGCTTATGCTGTCATTGGCAACGGCCTCTCTCTCCGCAACGGGAGAGGCCGCTCTGCATGAACATTGGAAAAGGCCGGTGGATACCGGCAATACGGTATCCGGCCCGTACCCTGACTCCTGCGCGAGATGTCATCAGGGCCAGTACGAGGACTGGAAGGGATCGCTTCATAGTAAAAGCGTGGGGCCCGGGCTTGTTGGTCAACTCGACATTGACATTGACCCGCAGACCGCTATTTCCTGCTACTATTGCCATGCGCCCGTCGTTGCTCAGAGCGAAGTAATAACCAAAGATGACGCATCAGGCGGCAAGACATATCTCCCCAACGGCTTCTTTGATGAAAAGCTCAAATCATCAGGCGTAAGCTGTGCCGTTTGTCATCTGAGACAAGGCCGCGTCTTTGGGCCGCCTTCTCCGAACCAAGCAGACTTTAAGAACGGGGTTAAAGCCGACCACGCCTATGTTCAAGAAGGGTTTTTTGAAAAAGCCGAATTCTGCGCCGCATGTCATCAGCTTGATGAAGGTTTCGAGTTGAACGGAAAGCTCCTCGTAAACACCTACAATGAGTGGAAGGACAGCTGGTACGGAAAGAACAACGTCGTATGCCAGACCTGCCACATGCCGGGACGAAGGCACCTGTTCAGAGGCATCCATGACATTGAGATGGTCAAAAGCGGGGTCTCGTTCGAGGTTGAAAGACCGGCTGGACAAGCGCGGGCAAGCGCCAAACTCAGGATAACCAACTCAGGAACAGGCCATTACTTTCCTACTTATGTTACGCCTCTTGTGGTCGTGAAGGGCTTCCTGACCGACGCAAAAAGGAATGTGTTGAAGGGAACCATGAAAGAGGCTCTAATCGGCAGGAAGGCAACCCTTGATCTGTCAAAGGAGCTTTTTGATACGAGGATCGCGCCGTTCAAGAGCTTTGAGTTCGATTATACTGTCAAGCGCGCGCCCAAGGCTCGACGGCTTGTCTTTGAGGTATGGGTATTTCCTGACGAGTTTTACAATCGCTTTTTTGAAAACGCGCTAAAGGACAACGACCCGACCATGAAAAAGCAAAAACTCAAAGAGGCGTTTAAGAATACGTCCGGGTCAGGCTATCTGTTGTTTAAGAGAGAGATTCCCCTTTAATTCCCGTTGTCCCCTCAAGCGCGAGGAGCGCCTTTTTTATCCATACCCCGCCGGTATAACCGCCGATTGTCCCATCCGAACGCACTACCCTGTGGCACGGCACGATGACGGGAACCGGGTTTTTGCCGCAGGCAAGGCCGACTGCCCGTTGAGCCTTTGGCCTGCCTATGGCTGCAGCCAGCTCGTGGTAGGAGAGCGTCTTTCCGAACGGGATGCGTTGCATGGCGTTGAACACGGACAATTCAAACGGCGTGCCGATCAGGTCGAGCGGCTCTTTGAAGCACACCCACTCGCCGTTGAAATACCTGTCAAGCTCCCTGAGGAGTCCGGCAAACGCGCCTTCGTCATAAACCGGCTCAACGCCATGAGTGCGTATCAATCTTTTGACGAACAGGTCAGCCTCGGTCGCAATCGACAGGTCCGATACCCCGGCCCCTGTGCGGGCGACATGGATCGGGCCGAGGCAGGATATGTAGGTGCAGTACCTAATCATCGGCTGACGTATTTTGACAGTCGTTCCTGTCTCTGCTATGCTTCATCATAGACTGGTGATACAAAGGAGGCTTGAGATGAAAAAACTGCTGATGGCTTGCTGTATGGCGATTGTCTTCGCGCTTTTATGCTGCGCGCCTGCAAAGGCCGCGGAGCACAAGGTCATTACCGGGTCTGAGCTTGAGACCATGATGAAGGACGGCGCCCCGCTGGTCATAGTTGACCAGCGCGAGCCGGAACTGTACGCAAAGGGGCATGTCCCCGGGGCAATAAACATCCCGTATGAAGACGACACGCAAAAGCAAAAGGAGATATTCAAAAAACTTTCAACGAACGACCGCATCGTGTTCGTCTGTCACGGCGGCCCGATGGGCGACGAATACGGCGAACTGCTCATGAAGAACGGCTACAAGGACGTTTCCAACGTCAAGGGCGGGATGAGGAAGTGGAAGGGCGCGGTAGTGAAATAGAGTTTAATTACCCGCGCCGACATTGTACGCCACCGCCTGGCCCATGTTCGTCAACGAGGCGAACATCCGCTCCTTAACAGAGGCGAACCTTTGCATGTCGGCCTTTGCGACGCTCTTGTCCGGCAACGACTTTATTCCAAGCGGATTTACGAGCCTCCCGTTCACCCGTATCTCGTAGTGCAGGTGCGGGCCGGTTGATATGCCGGTTGATCCGACGTAGCCGATGATATCCCCTTGGTCGACCTTTGCGCCGCTCCTGACGCCCTGTTTAATCTTGGAGAAATGCCCGTAGGCCGTAACGTAACCGTTGTTGTGCTTTATCTCGACGTAGTTGCCGTACCCGCTCTTCCATCCCGAATAAACGACCTTGCCGCCTCCGGCGGCCTCCACGGGCGTGCCTGTCGGCGCGGAATAGTCGATCCCGTGATGCGGCCTGAACTTTTTGAGTATCGGGTGAAAACGTTTTTTGGTGAAGTAGCTCGATATGCGCCTGTAGCGCAAGGGAGATTTAAGGAGCGAACGGGCAAGTCCCCTGCCCATATCGTCGTAGTAGCCGCCCTTGCCTGCGCTGTCCTCGAAGTACACGGCCACGTGCCTTTGTCCGTCGTTTACCATTTCAGCGCCGATTATGCGCCCGGCCCTTATTGGCTTGCCTTCCACGTAAAGCAGTTCGTAGAGCATGGCAAAGGTGTCGCCCTTTCTTATGTCAGAGGCGAAGTCGACGTCCCACGCGAAGATATCGGAAAGCGTCATGACGGCATGGGGGTCGGCGCCGCTCTTGACGCCCGCCTCAAAGAGCGAACTTTCTATGATCCCGCTGACCCGTTCGATCCGCGTCTCACTGGACAGCTCTCGTTTTAATACGCTCAAGCCGTCAGAGGAGGAGGCGTCTTTTTTGACGTGAAGCGCCTCGATATCGCTGAAGCGGTACTCCACGGCGTCCCATTGATCACCGATGGTATGCACCCTCAAGACCGCGTCTTTTTGGAGCTTTTTCAGATCGTATATCGGCATGGCCTTTTGCGTTATCTTTTGTATCTCAACGCCCGGTACGTTGAGCATGGACATCACGCTGTAGAAGGTCTGATTACGGTCGAGCTTGAAGTCGTACCTTGAGGTCTTTGGCGCGGCCTCTACCGTATCAACGGCAATGCGCTCCTGAGCGTTGGTTGAGCGGAGCGAATCCGCATTACCTGAAAATTTTTCTGAAAAGGCGTTCGGACTTATGAAGAAAACAAAGGACAGGGCGAATGCAATTATGATGAGCGTTGCAAGCAACGCCGGTCGGAAAAAACGTTTTTTGGGATTTTTTGCGGCTGTGTCCGCCGGATTAATAGTCAACGCGATTGCCCTCTTGGATTTTTCTTTATATTAGGGCAACAAGGGTCTTCTGTCAAGAAGGCCCCGCTTCAGCGTTTCCCTAATATACTGCCCGGTATGAGAGCCTTTTGCCGCGGCTACCTCCTCGGGCGTCCCCTGGGCCACTATGCGGCCTCCGGCGTTGCCGCCCTCCGGGCCCAAGTCTATTATATGGTCCGCGGACTTGACCACGTCAAGGTTATGTTCGATTATGACGATGGTGTTGCCCGCGTCCCTCAGGGCGTTCAACACCTCAAGGAGCTTTTGAATGTCGGCAAAGTGCAGTCCGGTTGTCGGTTCATCGAGTATGTATATGGTCTTTCCGGTCGCCCTTTTTGAAAGCTCTCTGCTGAGTTTTATCCTCTGCGCCTCGCCGCCGGACAGTGTCGTTGACGCCTGCCCGAGCTTGATGTATCCAAGCCCCACGTCGATGAGCGTCTTCAACTTGTCCTTTATCTGCGGAAAATTTTCAAAGAACGAGAGGCCGTCCAAGACGCTCATGTCAAGGCATTCGGCGATGTTTTTGCCCCGGTAGCGCACCTCAAGGGTGTCGCGGTTGTACCGCTCTCCCTTGCACTCGTCGCACGTAACGTACACGTCCGGCAGGAAGTGCATCTCAACCTTTATAAGGCCGTCCCCGGCGCACGCCTCGCACCTTCCGCCCTTTACGTTGAAACTGAACCTGCCCGGCCCGTACCCGCGCACCTTTGCCTCCGGCAGCCGGCTGAAAAGATCGCGTATGGGCGTAAACAGGCCCGTATAGGTCGCCGGGTTGCTCCTCGGAGTCCTGCCGATGGGCGTCTGGTCTATGTCTATCACCTTGTCGAAAAACTCGACGCCGGTCAAGCCGGTGAACTCGCCTGTGCGCTCCTTTGAGCCGTAAAGTTTCTTCGACAACGCCCTGTAAAGCGTGTCAATCACGAGCGTGGACTTGCCTGAGCCTGACACGCCGGTTACGCATGTTATCAGCCCCACCGGGAAACTTACGGTCAGGTCCTTGAGGTTATTCGCCTTTGCCCCCTTGAGCGTAAGGAGCCTGTTGCTCGGCCTTTTCCTCTGCGTCGGCACCGGTATTTCAAGGGCGCGGGAGAGGTAGGCGCCTGTAAGAGACCGTTCGGACGCCGTTATGACGGCGTAGTCCCCTTGCGCCACGACCTCGCCGCCGTGCACCCCTGCCCCGGGCCCCATGTCAATGATATGGTCGGCCTCGCTCATGGTCTCTTCGTCATGTTCCACGACGATTACGGTGTTGCCCATGTCCCTGAGCTGCTTGAGCGTGGACAAGAGCTTCTTGTTATCCCTCTGATGAAGCCCGATGGACGGCTCATCGAGTATATAAAGCACGCCCACGAGGCTTGAGCCTATCTGCGAGGCAAGCCGTATCCGCTGACCTTCACCGCCGGAAAGGGTGGAGGCGGCCCTGTCAAGCGAGAGATAGTCAAGCCCCACGTTCACGAGAAAACCCAATCGTTCCCTTACCTCCTTCAGGACGCGGGAGGCGATCTCCTGTTCTAAACGTGTTAGTTTCAAAGAGTCGAAAAAGACAAGGGCGTCCTTTATGCTCATAGCAACCACGTTGGCAATGGACTTGTCCCCCACCTTTATCGCCAGAGCCTCTTTTTTAAGCCTCACGCCGTTGCAGGTCGGGCAGGGCCCCGACCCCATATACCTTTCAAGGTCTTCCCTCACGTCCTCTGAGGCGGTTTCGCGGTAGCGTCTCTCAAGGTTTCCTATCACCCCCTCGAACGGTTCGGTGTACGAGTATCTGGACTTGCCGCCCTCGTGTGCAAAGGAGACCTCCTCATCCCCTGAGCCGTTAAGGATAATATCCTGCACCCTTGATGGAAGTTTTTTGTACCGGCTCGATATGCTGAAGCCGTAATGGTCGGCAAGCCCTTGAAGCTTTGAAAGGTACCACGTTCCCGCGCTCCTCCCGCCCGCCCCGCTCCACGGGGCAATGGCCCCGGCCTCAAGCGAGAGGTTTTTATCCGGCACGACGAGATCGGGGTCGAAATAATATTTCTCGCCCAGACCCTTGCACTCGGGACATGCGCCGTACGGGCTGTTAAAGGAAAAGGTGGTTGGATTTATTTCAGGATAACTCAGCCCGCATTCGACGCACGAGAGCTTCTCGTTGAAGAGCGTCTCAACGCCGTTCACCTCGGCCTTTACGATCCCGCCGGAGAGGGCGCAAGCCGCCTCAAGGGAGTCGGCAAGCCTCCTTTGGAGG
This sequence comes from Deltaproteobacteria bacterium, assembly GCA_016213015.1. GTDB lineage: Bacteria > Desulfobacterota > GWC2-55-46 > GWC2-55-46 > GWC2-55-46 > JACRCE01. Next base: position 13,735 of record JACRCE010000109.1, read on the forward strand.
CCGTCCTTTACTATGAGCCTGTCAACCACCACGTCGATGTCGTGCTTTTTCCTCTTGTCGAGGCTTACGACGCCCTCAAGCTCGACAGGCTCGTTGTTTATCCTGACCCTCGTGTACCCGGCCTTCCTGAGCGCGTCCAACTCTTTTTTGTACTCGCCCTTTCTGCCGCGCACCACGGGCGACATGAGGATTATCCTTGAACCGGCCGGATGCTCCATGAGCCTGTCGGCCATCTGCTGTACGGTCTGCGCGGTTATGGGCCTTGAGCAGTTGTAACAGGTGGGCCTTCCTGCGCGCGCAAAGAGGAGCCTCAGATAGTCGTAGACCTCGGTTACGGTGCCTACGGTTGAACGCGGATTCCTGGAGGTGGTCTTCTGCTCTATGGATATGGCGGGGGAGAGCCCTTCTATTGACTCTACGTCGGGCTTGTCCATCCTCTCGAGGAACTGGCGGGCGTAAACCGAAAGGCTCTCGACGTAGCGCCTCTGTCCCTCCGCATAGATGGTGTCGAACGCAAGGGATGACTTGCCTGAGCCTGACACCCCGGTAATCACGACGAGCGAGTCCCTTGGAATCTTTAGGTCAATGGACTTGAGGTTATGAACCCTTGCGCCTTTTATGGTTATTTCGTGCATAATGATTACCGGAGAGATTGGGGACGATGGAAAATACAACGCCCCCTTGCGACGCAAGGGGGCGTTGTAAAACGACGACTATCTGTCTTCCGGCAGCTTAAAGTCCTTGCCCGCGAACTGGATGTTCGCCTCGTCGTCGCAACGCGGCGGACTTACCGCGTGCACGCCGTTGCACTTGGGGCACTTTCCGACAAAGGTCTTTAATATGAACGGCTCACCGCACCCTTGGCATTTCGTCTTCAGCCCGCCGTCAGGGATCGGCGCGTTCTTTACGCCGCCGCCGTGCGCCTGAGATACGAACTCCACAAGCTCGCGTCCTTCTGAAAACGGCCCGGCGCCCGCCGGCCCGCAACTTCCGCAATCGCCCATCTTGAAACCTCCGCGTAGGATTTGAATGTCGGTCTGATGCCGACTACAATATATTATACGGAATTGTCCGATTTTTCAATGAAAAAGGAGAGAACCAATGTTTGAAAAAAATTAGGGACACTTCCCTATTTATCGCAAATCATATATAAACTCATGAGATAAATAGGGAAGTGTCCCTAATTTCCCGGCGGTCTTTCAACTCGCGCCGTAAGGCGCGAGGGAAGGCGTTCGACTTCCTGAACAATCGCTTGTTTGAAGTATTGGCGGAAGGGGGCGGGAGTCGAACCCACCAATCCCCGGTTAACGGTGACAGCGTAGTTTTGAAGACCAGCAGGGCCACCGGGCCCTATCCCCTTCCAAAGGTGTATGGTGTAGGCGGTCAAATTAAGGAAGCTCTGATTAATTCGCCTATCCGTCATTCTCGCGCAGCGTAGAATCTCGTCTTTAAGGAAATCAACGACTTGGAGATTGCCGCGCCCAGCGCCACTTTGTTGCACGAAGGAATTTGCCAAGGAACACGCTTTCATAATCCAAAGTGGTGCTGGGCTCGCAATGACAAAATAAGAATTAATCAGAGCTTCCTTAAAAAATGCGCTGTTATTTCTAACCGCGCATCCTTACTCGACAACGACCCATATAAGCAAACAGACGTTGGATGGACTACTTATTTGCCATTCCGCCGACCCCGCAAAGCCTTAGCCTCTTCCCGGCAAGTCCCTATTGACTTGCTCGCCTCGGAGCGCATATCTATTACGCGCTCCATTCAAGCCCAGCTCCGACTGAGCCTCCTTAGGTGGTTTATACGCACCCTGCGGATAGGAGGTACGCCTTCGCGCGTTAGTCCATTCAGCGCCTGCCTTGCCTCTATTACTATTTTACCACAACCCTATTTTTTCGCTACCCGCCAACCCGCCTTTTTTGAAAAAAAGGTGGGTCAAAAAACTTACATTGGCAATAAGCCTTGCCTGACAATACGAATACTGCCCCGACGCCATTTCGCATGAAAAGCATGTGTCTTGGAAAATAAGATAACGGACATACGAGGCGAGGTAGAAGAGAGAGGTTGGAATGGTGGCGACCCATGAAAGCGTTTTAGGCTTCCGGCATCGTCCGTTAAGACGGTCGGCCTGCACACCGCGCTTATGAAGGGCCCCAAGGGAACTAACTGTACTCGATCTCCTGATAACCCGGTATGTCCGTCTAATTCTATTTTACACCCGCTCAGCCTTTGTGTCAAACCCGAAAGACCGTTGTCCGTGTAAAAACGAATCCTTTACGGTCACGATCACGGTTCACGGTCTTATCACGGCCTTACTGAACTATTTCAAGCCCGGCGTATTTCACCGCAAGTTTTTTTACTCCGACGTCCCTAAAGTTTACGAGAAGTTTCGCCTCCATGCCGCGCCCGGTCTTCTCCTTTATGACGCCGAGGCCGAACGTCGCATGAGAGACCTTCATGCCGATCCTCCAGTCCGCGTCGGTGTCGTCATAAAACACGGCCTCGCCCTGTCCCGTTATCTGAGAACCCTCGTCGGTATAATGCGTCTCATGCGCCTGAAAGACGCCCTTCTTTTTTCCAGCGTCAAACTCGATGAACTCGATATGCTCGTTCGGTATCTCGTCAAGAAACCGAGACCTCGTGCGCCAACCCTGAGCGCCCCAGACCGTTCTGCTCCTTGCCGCGAGTAAAAAAAGTCTCTTTCGCGCCCTTGTCATGGCCACGTAACACAGCCTTCTCTCCTCCTCAAGGGACTCAACAGAGTCAACGCTCCGCGAGTGCGGAAAAAGCCCCTCCTCCATGCCGGTTATGAACACGGCCTTGAACTCAAGCCCCTTTGCCGAGTGCACGGTCATCATGGTTATCCGCTCGATCTTTTCCTCGATGCCGTCAAGGTCGCTTATGAGCGCGACGTGATCCAGAAACTCTTGAAGCGCCCTGCCGTCCGCGCTTGCGCGCGCCGCCTCGAACTCCTTTATGGCCGAGATAAGCTCGAAGATATTCTCAACCCTCTGCATGGCCTCTTCAGAGCCGTCTCCCTGCCACATCGTCATGTAGCCGGACTCCTCAAGGAGTCTTAGCGTCCGGTCGCTCAGACTGTGCAAGGCCGCGTCCCTTGTAAACCCGGCACAGGCCGCAATGAACTGGCCCACGCCGGACTTTCGTATGACGCCGTTGTCCGAGGCGATCTTCAACGCCTCAAAAAGGCTCACCCCCCTGTCGATGCTTATGGAGCGCACCTTTTCCAACGCAACGGGCCCTACCCCCCTGCTCGGAGTATTGACCGCCCGCGTAAGGCTTAAAAGATCGTTGGGGTTCGCCATGAGGCGCATATACGCCAGAGAGTCGCGTATCTCGGCCCTGTCGTAGAATCTCGTGCCTCCGACGATGACGTAGGGTATCCCGTCCCGCATCATCGCCTCTTCAAACACCCTTGACTGCGCGTTAGTTCTATAGAATATCGCCACGTCCGAATAGGCGATGCCCTTGTCGAGCGACATCAGTTTTTTTATCCATCTGAGCACTGCCCTGCCTTCGTCGTACTCGGTCTCGCACTCCTCGAAGACCACCTTGTCGCCGTCCGGGTTTTGAGTCCTCAGGGTCTTGTCCAGCCTCTTTGTGTTGTTCTCTATGACGGAGTTGGCCGATGAGAGTATCTTCTTGGTGGAGCGGTAGTTTTCCTCAAGCTTCAAGACGTCCGCGTCCGGATAGTCCTTTTCAAAGTCGAGGATGTTGTTTATATCGGCGCCCCTCCAGCCGTAGATGGACTGATCAGGGTCTCCGACCGCAAAGATGTTCCTCGTCCCGCCGGAGAGGAGCGAGGTGAGCGCATACTGCGCCCTGTTGGTGTCCTGATACTCGTCCACCAGCATGTGCCGGATGCGCTCCTGATACATGGCAAGTAGCCGGCCGTCCCTTTTGAGCAGTCTCACCGGCTCGCAGATCAAATCCCCGAAGTCTACACAGTTCATCTCCTTCAGGCGCTTCTGGTAGAGTTCATACACCTTTGCCGTCCGCTCGACAATGAAGGCCTGCGCCCCGCTTGCGGTTGACCTGTACTCCTCAGGGCCGACGTTCTCATTCTTGGCCTGATTGATTATCTGAAGCATGGACTTTGGCACGACCACCTTGTCGTTGAAGCCAAGCTCCTGTATGACCTGCCTTAGGAGCGTCAACTGATCGTCGTCGTTATACACGGTAAGCTCGTTGGCAAGGCCGGCGCGCCTTCTCTCCTCCCTCAAGATACGCAGGCCCTGTGAATGGAAGGTGCCGAGCCGGAGCCTTCCGGCCTCAGGCCCGATCATTTTCTTTAAGCGCTCGCGTATCTCGGAGGCCGCCTTGTTGGTGAAGGTAACGGCCATTATCGAGTCGGACCGGACGCCTTTTTCGCGCACAAGGTAGGCGATGCGCGCCGTCAGGACGCGGGTCTTTCCGCTCCCCGCGCCGGCAAGTATCAGCACCGGGCCTTCGCCGCACGTAACGGCCCGCCTTTGATCCGGGTTTAGTTGATTGAGCATGGATAAAACCTCTGAGATATTTTTAACATAAAACGCGGCGGGGGGCAAGGCGGGGCACGGTAACCTGCCGCGTTTTTAAGTGCCTTCTGAAAGCACCTTCAAGTACATATCATAAACAAACAAGCGGTTCCTTTGTTTACCGGTAAACTCCCTGACTATGCCTATCTTCTGAAGGTTAATGAACGCCTTGGTGGCCGCAGGGAAAGAAAGATTCAACTTAGCCGCGGCCGAAGAAATGGACAAAACTATTTCTTTCTTAAGAAGGTCTTGCAGCCTCAGGGCCGAGCTTGACGCCCTGCCCAGCCGCTCGTGAATGAGCGCGCGGTGTTGCTCGAATATGCCGAAAAGCTTCTTGGCCGTCTCGCACGCCTGATTGGATGTCGATTCTACGCCGGACAGATAAAACTTGAGCCACCCTTCCCAATCGCCTTCGGTGCGTATACGCTGAAGGGCGTCATAATATTCGGTGCGATGCTCTTTGAAGAAAAGGCTCAGATAAAGGAGCGGCTGGGAAAGCACGCCTTCGGCGCACAGGATAAAGGTTATGAGGAGCCTGCCTACGCGGCCGTTGCCGTCCAGAAACGGATGTATCGTTTCAAACTGGGCATGGGCCAACCCCGCCTTAATCAACGTCGGCGTCTGGACAGGGTCGTTATGAAGGAATTTTTCCAGCGCGCCCATTGCGGACACAACCTCATGCTGAGGCGGCGGAACAAAAACGGCTTTGCCTGGTCTTGCGCCTCCTATCCAGTTCTGCGAACTGCGGAACTCGCCCGGCTCTTTCTCCCCGCCTCTCACGTCCTTGAGCAACAGGGCATGTATCTCCCTTATCAGCCGGAGGCTCATGGGAAAACCTGCCTTCAAGCGTTCAAGCCCGTGATTCATGGCTGATACGTAGTTGGAAACCTCGCGGGTATCCGCAACCGGAACGCCTGAGGTTTCCTTATTCTCGAAAAGCAAGAGGTCGGAGAGAGAGGACTGGGTTCCTTCTATCTGCGAAGAGAGCACCGCCTCCTTGCGGACATAGGAGTCTAAAAAGAAATCGGGATCCGGCAGCACAAACGAGATGCCTTCAAGCCTCCCAAGCGCCCGATTTGCCCGCTCTTCAAGGTCTTGCAGTTGCGAGTCGAAGTTCAAAGGGGGGTTCGGCGGCAAGGGAGCCGGGGAAAAACTCTTGAACCCTTCAGGGCCTGAGGATTGGGCGATCCATCTTCCTGCCCGAGGGCTATTCAGCTTAACGTTAATCATGGATTTATTATTAAACTATAACGCTTTATCGTTAAATTGTCAAATCTTTTACTATAAGGAAAGTTTAATCCCTGATTCCTTGTGCAATCTCGAGTAATTTTTTCCATGACCCGCCGCCCGCCCTTGACATGGCCCTCGACTCCCTATATCCTTAAAGCCGATGGCAAAAACAACCGACGAGCGGCCCCCTGAATGCAGACAAACCTAAAGCAACTGTTTCCGCCGGAGGAGATACATATCATGGTGAACCGGCTTGCGGGCGAGATACGCCGTGATTTTCCGTCCAAGAATCCGGTGCTCGTCGGCGCGCTGAAGGGCGCGTTCATATTTCTTGCAGACCTCGCGCGTGCCGTAAAGATGCCGCTGGAGGTTGATTTCATACAGACAGCCTCCTACGGCAAACAACATACGCCGTCGTCGGAGGTTGCAGTAACGAGGGACTTGACGCTCGACATACGCGAAAGGCACGTTATAATAGTGGAAGGGATTATCGACAGGGGGACAACGGCGCGGGCGATAAAAAAGCGCCTTGAGGCGTCTTCCCCGGCCTCCATGAGCCTTTGCGCCCTGCTCGCGCGCGACGGACACGCAAAAGACGTTCAGGTTGACTATGTCGGCGCGCGCATTGGAGAGGGCTTTGTAGTGGGCTACGGCATGGACTACCATGAACATTACCGCGCCTTGCCGGGACTCTATACGGTTGCCGCATGACGGCCCATAAGTGTAAACCTTCCAATGACTCTGCCGCCTCTCATAAACGCTCTTCTCGACCCCGCAGTTTACTCTGAGCCTGCAACAAAGGTAATCCTTCGCCAGACCCATATCTCTTACCTTTTTTTTACCCCGCGTTTCGTCTATAAGGTGAAAAAGCCGGTGAACCTCGGCTTTCTCGACTTTTCAACCCTTGCAAAGAGACGGCATTACTGCGAAGAGGAGTTGAGGCTCAACAGGAGATGCGCCCCTGAGGTGTATCTTGAGGTAGTTGGAATCGGTTTTGAAAAAGGCCGCGCAATCATTGGCGCAAAAAGGCCGGTTGAATATGCGGTGAAGATGCGGCGGCTTAAACCCGGCGCCTGTCTTGACAATGCCATACAAGGTAATACCGTAACGACTGCCATGATAAAAAAAACCGGCAATGCAATCGCCGCCTTTCACGAAAGCGCCGCGACAGGCAAGCATATCTCCAAATTCGGCTCGTCCCGCGTCATAAGAAGAAACGTCGAGGAAAATTTTTCTCAGACCATGCCATTCATCGGGAGATGTATAACCGCAAGGAACTGGCGCAACATCAAATCCTATACCAACGGTTTTTTGCTGAACAATAAAACGCTCCTCGCCTCAAGGGTAAGGGACGGCTTCATACGGGACTGCCACGGCGACATACACGCGGAACACGTTTCATTCGGCAAGGGAAGGCTGTCCATAATAGACTGCATAGAGTTCAACGAACGCTTCAGGTTCGCGGACACGATTAGCGACCTTGCTTTCTTGTCTATGGACTTGGACTATCTCAACAGACACGACCTGTCAAAGATACTTGAAGCCGCGTACCTCGAAAAGACGGGCGATGAAAACGGCGGACGATTGCTCGACTTTTATAAATGTTACCGCGCCTACGTGCGCGGAAAGGTGAGCGCCTTCAAATCAAAGGAGCCGGAGGTGGACACCGATGAACGGCGCAACGCATGGATTGACGCAAAGGTTCACTTCAACCTGTCCGGCCTGTACGCCTCAGGCGGCTTCCGGCCCAAGGCCGTGCTTGTCCGCGGCCTCTCGGGAACCGGCAAGACTACTCTGGCGGAATCCCTTGCCTCTGCCGTTAACTTCGAGCGCATCTCAAGCGACGAGGTAAGAAAAGGGCTTGCCAAGATACCGGCCTTGAAGGCGGTCAAGGCCGGCTTTGGCAAGGGCATATACTCGGAGCGTTGGACGGAAAAAACCTACGACGCAATGATTGAAAAGGCCGGTGAATACCTCAAGCAGGGGCGCTCCGTCGTCCTTGACGCGACATTTGCCAGACTTGCCTTTATCGAGGCCGCAAAAGAGGCGTGCAAGGGCGCCTCTTTCCACGTCATCGAATGCGCAGCCGACGATGAAACCGTGAAAAAGCACATATTGAAAAGAACGTCTGAACCATCATCGTCAGACGCCGACTGGCGGATATACCAAAGGCAAAAGGAGTCGTTTGAACAAACAACGATGCCCTGCGTCGTTATACCGGCCAACCGGCCGTTGCATAACAATCTCAAGACCACAATCGGAAAAATTTTTGATTGAAGCGTTGACGCCCGATGTGTTTTAATTCGAGGGGATGAAGAAGACGAAAAAATCAATAGTCCTTGTCAGCGGCGGCCTTGACAGCGCCGTAACAGCGGCCATAGCGGCTTTAACCACTGAACCGGCCTTTTTGCACGTCAACTACGGTCAAAGGACCGAGCGTCGCGAACTCAAGGCGTTTGAGCGATTAGCCGCTTATTACAAGGTACGCCGGACGCTTGTTGCGGACATCCGCCATCTGTCTAAAATCGGCTGCTCCGCCTTGACGGACTTGCAGATACAGGTGCCGAAAGGAAGGCTGTACAGAAAAAACATCCCTGTCACCTATGTCCCGTTCAGAAACGCGCATATACTCTCCATTGCAACGGCCTGGGCAGAGGCGATCAACGCAAGCGAGATATACATCGGAGCGGTGGAGGAGGACAGCTCAGGCTACCCTGACTGCAGGGAGGAGTTTTTCAAGGCGTTTGAAAAGGCCGTCCGTCTCGGGACCGCGACAAAGCGTCCGATAAAAATCAAGACGCCTCTCATACACAGGCGAAAGTCATGGATAGTCAAGACCGGCCTGAGACTCAAAGCGCCGCTCCATCTTACATGGTCGTGCTACAAGGAATCGCGCCTTGCATGCGGCGCGTGTGATTCTTGTCTTTTAAGGCTCAGGGGTTTTAAGGAGGCGGGCGTTGAAGACCCGATCCCGTACAAAAAACTTAAACAAGGAGAAGCAAGATGACGTTTCTGGAGTTTCTAAAGGTAAAAAAGGGCATTACAACCGACGGCAAGCAGGTCTTCGAGTTCATGGACGAGTACTATGACGAGTACCTCGCCTTTTTGAAGGGCGTGAAGGACGGTTGCGGCAAGGACTAGCAGACTGCTGTATACCTTGACCGTTGACCGTGAAAAAAAGAGTGAGAGGCCGTGCAGCGCGCGACCTTGACCGTAAAGGACTCATCCTTTCACGGACACGGTTCACGGACACGGACACGGCAGTTAAATGCTTGACAGAATAAATTTTTCGGCGCTCGAAGCGCAAAGGCTTTCCGGCTATGCGGCGAAGAGCGTGGATACGCGGGGCAGACGCCACGCCGAACCGGAGCATCCCTTCAGGACCCCTTTTCAAAGGGACAGGGACAGGGTAATCCACTGCAACGCCTTCAGGCGTCTTGAGTACAAGACTCAGGTGTTCGTTTACCATGAAGGGGACCATTACAGAACCCGGCTTACGCACACCATAGAGGTGGCGCAGATCTCGCGCACCATCGCCCGATCCCTCGGTTTGAACGAGGACTTATCGGAGGCCATTGCGCTGGCCCACGACCTTGGGCATCCGCCCTTCGGACATTCGGGCGAAGCCGCGCTGGACAAACTCCTTTCCGAGCACGGCGGGTTCGAACATAACGCGCACAGCCTGAGGATCGTCGAGGAGCTTGAGACGCGCTACCCGGGCTTCAAGGGCTTAAACCTTACATGGGAGGTGCGCGAAGGCATAGTAAAGCACAACTCCGCCCACGACAGGCCGGGACTGAACGCTCAATACGAGCCGGGCAGGTCGGCCTGCCTCGAATCGCAGATAGCCGACGCCGCGGATGAGATAGCCTACAACAATCACGACATCGACGACGGCCTCGCCTCCGAGATGCTCTCGGTGGAGGCGTTAAAAGGCGTCGGGCTATGGCAGGAAAACTTCGAGCGCGTCAAGGCCGCTCACCCGGACGTTGATTTCAAGATATTGAAGGCTCAGACCATTATCGGCATTATCAACGCGCAGGTTACCGACCTTGTCGAGACCGTCTTCAAGACGCTGGAGTCCGAGGGCATAGAAACGCTTGAGCAGGTGCGGGCAAGGAAACAATCCATAGCCCGCTTCAGCGTCAAAATGGAAGCCGCGAACAAACAGCTCAAACGCTGTCTGCATGAGAACCTTTACAGACACCACCGCGTCATACGCATGGCGGACAAGGCCGAGCGGATATTGAAAGAGCTTTTCAAGGCATACCTTCGCGCCCCGAAACTCCTTCCTCCCCACGTCTGCTCGCTGATCGACAAACAAGGCGCTAACCAACACCGGGTGATATGCGACTACATCGCCGGCATGACAGACCGCTTCGCGCTCGACGAGTATAAGAAGCTGTTCGACCCGTATGAGAAGGTGTGATGGTACGAAGAAAAGCGTCAAGGAATTTCTTATGACTACTGCTGCTTGGGAACGTCTGATTGATTCTTAAGGTGATTATTTTAGGGGACTCGCGTTCGCCATAAAATTCGGAATTTAACCGGACAGCACTGATTTATTTTAAGGCGGCTTCAGGTGGGTTGCCTTTCGGAAGCGGATAATATAGATTGAAGGAATGACCCTGCCTACGGCCCAAGAGTTGTTGAAAAAACCTAAAGACGAGGCGGCCCTTAAACTTTCCTCCCTTGGCTTCGCGGACGGCGCGCTCGCGTTTCGTAATCTCAAACTGCTTGATGAAACGCCGCTGAAGCCGTCCGTTGACACAATCCTTGCGTGGTCCATCGATGCGCCCTCGCCCGACACAGCCTTAAATAACCTTGAACGGCTCGTTGTAGAACTCAAGGATGGGAGCGCGTCCCTTAACGACGCTCAGGCGCTCAATGGCCTGATACACGTCCTTGGCTCCTCGCAGTTCCTTGCGAACATGCTTTTTAACAACCATGACCTCATAATCCCCCTGTTTTTTGAAAACGGCCTGACCGAAAAAAAAGGGTTGAGAGCGCACCTTTCCGCGCTTTCATCGCTTTGCGCGGACGCATCAAGCCAGACCGAGTTGATGAAGACGCTCAGGAGGTATAAACAACGGGAGTTTTTGCGCGTCGGCTCTGCCGACCTTCTCGGGTTGTCCGGCCTTGAGGAGGTCGTCGCCGAACTTTCCGCGATTGCCTCGGCCTCGCTTGAGGCTGCGGTTGAATACGGCTTTGCCGAGCTTGAAAAGATACATGGGACGCCGATGTGCATGAAGGAGGACGGCTTCATGACAAAGGCCGGCTTTGCCGTCATGGGCCTCGGAAAACTCGGGGGTGGAGAGCTTAACTTCTCTTCCGACATTGACATCATCTACATCTACTCGTCCGACAACGGCGAAACCATCGGCGCGGCAAACAGGCCGGAGAGCCGCGTTAGCCTGCATACGTTTTTCGTCAAGCTCGCAAACCTCGTTACAAGATTCATATCCGCGGTAACGGAAGACGGCTTCGTGTTCAGGGCAGACTTGGACCTGCGGCCGGAGGGCCGGAGCGGGGTCGTCGCCAATTCATTAAGAAGCGCCGAGATATATTACGAGTCATGGGGACAAACGTGGGAGCGGGCCGCGATGCTCAAGGCCGTCTGCGTAGCCGGCGATAAAGAACTCGGCGTTGCATTCCTTGAGATGATACGGCCGTTCGTGTACAGACGCTATCTCGACTTCACGGCCATCGAGGAGATAAAGGCCATGAAGGAGAAGATCGACTTGGGCCTCCTCAGAAAAAGGCCGGATGCTGTGGACGTAAAACTCGGGACCGGCGGAATAAGGGAAATAGAGTTCTTCTGTCAGGCGTTACAACTCATACACGCGGGAAAGGATGCGTCTGTCAGGGAAAAAGGCACGCTCAAGGCCATCGCCGCCTTGACGGAAAAAGGGTTTATCGAAAAGGACGAGGCTTATGCGCTCAAAGAGGCTTACGTCTTTCTCAGAACGCTGGAACACAGGATACAGATAGTCGAAGGCAGCCAGACGCACTCGATTCCGGCGGGGGACAAGGAGCTTAATCGGCTTGCAAGGATGATAAGCTCCAAGGATACGGCCGATAAAAAGACCGTACAACGCCTTTGGGACAGATATAGGACTACTACCACCGGCGTGCACGCCATATACAGGTCTTTGTTCTACAAACCGCCGGATGAGATGTATAAAGACATATCAACGGATATACTGGCGCTTTTTTCACCGGACATATCGGACGTGGACGCGATGAGGACGCTCTCAGGCATGGGCTTCAAGGATGCCGGAGCCGCGCTTGCCGAGGTCAAACGCCTCAAGGAGGGGCCCGGGCTCACCCGCCTGTCCGGCCGTTCCATGTTGTATCTGCAAAGACTCGCCCCTGTATTTCTCGCCCGCGTTGCGCGTACTCCAGACCCTGACGCAACGTTCGGCAGGCTGGAATCCTTTCTTGCCGCGCTTGGGCCGCGTCCCGTGCTCTATTCGCTCCTCGCCTCGAGTACGGGGATCGTTGACGAGCTTGTCAGGATATTCGGCATGAGCGCCTTTCTCTCAAGGACATTGATAGAAAGACCGGATGGCATCGAGTCGCTCCTGTCAAAGGAACTCTCCATGCCGTACAGGACAAGGGCGGGGTTCCACGAGCTGACGAGCGTTGCCGCAAGGAGCGCGGAGTATGAAAGCAAACTTGATGAACTCAGAAGGATCAAGAATCAGGAATTTTTCAGGATAGGCATAAACGACTTGAGGGGCATCCTTACCCCAAGACAGGTTTCGACGCAGATAACCATGCTGGCCCAGGAGTGCCTCGAGGCCGCCTATACAATAGCCTTTTCAGCCCTAAGTGAGCGGCACGGAACCCCGGAAAAGGCGCGCTTTGCGATAATCGGCCTCGGAAGACTCGGCGGAAAAGAGCTTATCTACGGCTCTGACCTCGATATAGTCTTCGTGTACACGGGCGCCGGCGATGAGCGCACAAACGGGCCGGTGCCTATTTCCGCCCACGAATTCTTCGTAAAGCTCGGGCAGAGGATTATAAGCGTACTCACCCTCAAGACCAAGGAAGGCTTTGTGTTCAACGTGGATTCGCGCCTGCGCCCATCCGGCTCAGCCGGGCCGCTCGTCGTGTCATCAAGCGCGCTTATCGCCTATCACAGGGAAAAGACCTCGGTATGGGAGCGTCAGGCATACCTCAAGGCGAGAAGCGTTGCCGGAGACAAGACCGTTGGAGAGGCAACGCTCAAGGAGCTCTTTTCCGTCCTGTATGCAAGACCGTTTACCAACGACGACGGCGCCGAGATGCTTCACATACGCCGACGGATGGAGACGGAAATTGCCAAAGAGGATTCGTCAAGATATAATATCAAGACTGGCAAGGGCGGGGTCAACGATATAGAGTTTCTTGTGCAGGCCATGCAAATGAAGCACTGCTCGATCCCCGGCCTCAGGACGCCTTATACGATGAAGGCGCTCAAGCGCCTTGCAAAACAGGGGATTATAAACACCGATGACGCGGCCTTCCTCAAGGAAGCTTATGTGTTCTTTCGCCTGCTTGAGAAGAGCCAGCGCATCGAGTTCGACAGGCCCGAAGGCCGGCTCGTTAAAGGATCCGAAGAGGCCGAAGCCCTTGCAAAACGGCTTGGTTTTGCCGATGTAAACCCAGGCAACGCGCTTATTGAAAAATATCTTGGGTATGCGGTCAGGGTAAGGGGGATGTACCTTGCCTGCCTTTCTTGAAAGAGAAGGACGGACGATGGGCAATCATAAAACCAAACTCGAACTCACATGGATAGGCAAGGAGAACCGGCCGAGGCTGGAGCCGCGGATTCTTGTGGTGGACTCGGCAAAGTCCTGCCACGCGCCGTTCCGTATAGGTGAGAACGATATTTTCGACAACCGGCTAATTTTTGGCGACAACCTGCTTGCCCTCAAGGCCTTGGAGCAGGAGTTCGCCGGGAAGGTGAAGTGTATATACATAGACCCGCCATATAACACTGGTTCGGCGTTCACGCATTACGATGACGGCGTGGAGCATTCCATCTGGTTGACGCTCATGCGGGACCGGCTTGAACTTCTGCAGCAGTTGCTGGCGAAGGATGGCTCATTGTGGATTACGATTGATGATACAGAAAGCCATTACCTGAAGATATTATGTGACGAGATTTTTGGTCGAAACAACTTTGTAGCGAACGCTATTTGGCAAAAGAAATTTTCTCCACAAAATGACGCGAAATGGCTCAGCGATAGTCATGACCATATTTTGATTTATGCTAAAGAAAAAGAGCTATGGAGGCCAAGACTTTTATCGAGAACCCCAGAAATGGATGCAAGATATAAAAATCCTGATAAAGATCCTCGTGGTCTTTGGCAATCAGGCGACCTTTCCGCAAAGACATATAATGCCAATACCGATTACATAATTACAGCACCCAGCGGCAGAAAAATCCGCCCGCCAGAAAGTCGCAGTTGGATTGTAAACGAGCAGAAGTTCAAAGAACTTTGTGCAGACAATCGAATTTGGTTTGGGAAAACAGGAAACAATGTACCTCGAATTAAGCAATTTATTTCCGAGGTGCAAAGCGGGGTTGTGGCTAAGACGATATGGTTGCGTGATGAAGTTGGGGATAATCAGGATGCTAAAAAAGAGGTGAAGCAGTTTAATCCGACGGATTCTTTTGCAACACCTAAACCAGAAAGGCTTCTTTATCGAGTATTGGAACTCGCCTCCAACCCCGGCGACCTCGTCCTCGACTCCTTTGCCGGTTCAGGTACCACGGGATCTGTAGCGCATAAGATGGGCAGGCGCTGGATTATGGTAGAACTGGGTGATCACTGCCACACGCACATAATCCCACGCATGAAAAAGATAATTGACGGCGAGGACAAGGGCGGCGTTACCGAGGCCGCAGGCTGGAAAGGCGGCGGGGGCTTCCGTTATTATCGCATTGCGCCGTCTCTCCTTGAAAAAGACCAGTTCGGCAACTGGGTCATCAGCAAAGAGTTCAATCCGGCCATGCTTGCCGAGGCGATATGCAAGCTTGAGGGATTTACATACGCGCCGAGCGAGACTGTCTACTGGCAGCACGGCCATTCCACGGAAAGCGACTTCATCTACGTTACCACCCAGACGCTCACCCGCGAGCAAATGCAGAAACTATCCGACGAGGTCGGCGAAGGCCGGAGCCTCCTTGTCATGTGCGGGGCGTTCCGCGTTAAAAGCCTCGACGGATTCCCCAATTTGACGGTCAAAAAGATACCCAAGGCTGTCCTAAATAGCTGTGAGTGGGGCAAGGACGATTACAGCCTTGAGGTAAATAACCTGCCCATGAAATCACCCGAAGAACAGCCAGAGTCTGTAACCGCCGTTCAAAAGCCGCGCTCCAAAGAAGAACGGCGCGCAAGCGCCCAAGGCGCGCTCTTTGACATGCCCGACGGGAAAGGGGGCGCGAAATGACGTCACTACGGCGCAGGCCGCTTTATAGCCGCATCCGCGAAATCCTTGATGCTA
>JACRCE010000022.1 GCA_016213015.1 Deltaproteobacteria bacterium
CGGCCGCTTAATTTGTCCTTTTCCATTTCAAGGTCATACCGCGTTTGCAGATTTATCCAGAATCGTTCCGAAAGGCCGAAAAAACGCGATAACCTTAAAGCCGTATCAGGGGTAATTGAACGCTTGCCCTGAACGATTTCATTTATGCGTCTTGCCGACACGCTGATGTCTTTCGCCAATTTATACTGGCTAATCCCCATAGGTTTAAGAAATTCCTCCATGAGTATCTCACCCGGATGAATCGGCAACGGCTTTCGTTTAATCATATATGCGCCTCCTAATGATAGTCGGCGATTTCGACGTTGTAAGCATCGCCTTCATGCCATCCAAAACATATTCGCCATTGCGCGTTGACGCGAATACTATACAGACCTTTTCTGTCGCCTGATAATTTTTCGAGATGATTGGAAGGCGGTATTCGCAAATCCTCCAGCGCTTCCGCCGCATCGATGATTTCAAGTTTTCGCCGGACAATCCGTTGTATGACAGGCGGAATCTTCCGAGAAAACTCCCGGTTGAATATCTTTTCCGTTTCCTTGCCGGCGAAGCTTTTAATCATTCTATTGATAATATCGCATGGCGTTATTAATGTCAAAAGGACGTTTATCGAACGGGTTCATAGGCGCCATCCATATTTTTCCCGCCGGCAAATAAACAAAGGCCGGTCTCTAAACCGGCCTTTGTCTTGCGGATAATCTTACTTCCCCTCGCCGGTTATCTTCACCTTCATCTCTATGCGTTCGCTGGGCAGGTCGTTGGAGTTTCTTGGCTGACCTACTATCTTGTCGGCCACGTCCATCCCGCTTTCCACCTCTCCGAAGACCGTATACTGCCTGTCAAGGAAAAAAGAGTCCTTGACCACGATAAAGAACTGGGAGCCCGCGCTGTCCGGGTGTTGGACGCGCGCCATTGATAGTATGCCCCTCTTGTGCTGTTTGGCGTTGAACTCGGCCTTGACGTTATGTCCCGGGCCGCCCTGTCCGTAGGTTGCCGTGTTCGGCCCCTTTGTGTTCGGGTCCCCGCCCTGTATCATAAAACCCGGTATGACCCTGTGGAATATGGTGCCGTCGTAGAAGCCCTTTTTCGCAAGCTCTACGAAGTTCTCCACATGTTTCGGCGCGACGTCCGGGAAAAATTTGATGGTTATGTTCCCGTACTTTGTTTCGATTATTGCCTTTACGTTGTTTGAATCAGCCACCTTTTTATCTCCTCCTGACGCCGTTGTTATTTGTACGAATGTAAAAAGAAACATTACGAGCATTACGGCTGAAACATACTGGACTGTTTTCACCTTTCGGCCTCCCGTTTTTTATTGCCTCCCTTGACCGCCCACATCCCAAGCCGCTTTTTCCTTGCCTCAGCCTCAAGCGCCTTGTATCTGTCCGCCACCTTCAAACCGCATGGAGGTATTATCAATGCTTTTGCCAGACCTTCCTTTACGAGCGTCTCATTCACCGAGACGTTCGAGACAAGGACGTCGGCAAGTAGCCTGCCGTACTTGTCGGTTCGCTCGGAGGCGCATATCTCAAGGGTTATGGAAACGCCCGATACAAGTTCCCTGTTGCGTCTTTTCGCCATGCCATAGAACGGCTCGCCTCTCTCCGGCGTGTCTATGCCCACGTATCTGACATGCTCTCCGGTCTGTAATATTATCGTGTCTCCGTCAACGATCCGTCTCACGCTGGCATTGACGACCTCTTGAGCAAACGCCCGGTCAAGACAGGCGCACAATGCGAGCAACACGACAACCCCTATGACACGCGCTACCATTTTTCCCTGAACTCATGTATATGTTGCCTGAGAGAGGCGATCTCATCCTTGAGCCTCGCGCAGTCGAAACTCTCCTTGGAAAGCTCGGCCCCGAGCTCATCGAGTTTTTTTGAGACCGTGCTGTTCAGGATATTATAGTCCTTGCTCATATTCTCGAAGTTTGCGATGAATTCGTTGGCGTAGCCGACGAAGTTCTTTACGTGGAGATCGTCGTTTGCGCGGGTGGTGATGCGCCGCGAGAGTTCGCCCTTTGATATGAGTTTCATCTCATACTCTATGCGTTTGAAAGGCCCGATGAGCCTGTGTGTAAAAAAAACGGAAAGCAAAAGCACGATCACCACATAACCGAGCACGAGAAAAAAACCGAGAAAAGCCGCATGTAAACCGTAATGAGTTATAAGCGCCGCTGACAGGGCCTGAAGAAATATCCCGGACACAAGCGCTATGATAGTCAACAACGCAATGGTGAATTGAAGCTCCCTTGCGCTGAAACACCTCTGTATGACAGCGCGCTTTATGTCGCTTTGTTTGTCCACGCCCCTAATAGTACATTCCATGAGATGCACTTGTCAAGGGTAAGCGGATTAACAATGAATCGTGTCCGTTGACCGTGTAAAAACGAATTCTTTACGGAGCACGGTTCACGGCCTTCAAGGCATTATTACCTTGACTACGCAACGGCCTCAACTTAATATATTATAAATTCGTATCATCCTTACGCTGGAGGTCATTGTCATGAGGGCAAAGATTGTCCGCATAAATAAAGGCTCCGAGGCCGTCGTGTTGCCTGAAGAGTATCTCAGATACTTAGAGCTTATACCGGGCGCCGAGGTCGAACTGCTTCTCGACAAGAAGAAAAAATGGATCGTCATTCGTCCCATGCACGGGGAGGACTTTCTCGAACACTTCAAGAACACCATGGAAACAATGGCATGAAGATATACCGGCTTTCCCAACTTGCGGCCGATACGCCCGGCGGAGAATACCGCCTCGGCAGTAATGAACTGAAGATGGAGGAGTTTACGTTGCTATACGGCGCGCTGAGACCGCATGAGGCGGGCAGGAAGATTATCCCGTCCAGCGGGGCCGGCGTAGTATGCGTGATAAAAGGCAGTATCAACGTCAAATGCGGCAGAACGTCGTTCTCGGCGATATCAGGTTCGGCATTCCCGATAAACAACGGGCAGGAGTGCGTCTTTGACAATGTATACGACACCGAAGCCGCTTACATCATCGCCAATGGCAAAGCAGGCGCGTCTGTAACGGCCGATGCCGCGGAAAAGGCGGCCGCCGGACAGCCGGAAAACGAACCAGCCGCTATAAAAGAGCCACAGGCGATACGGGATGAATCCGAGTATATCATTACAAAAGACGAAGCGATTTCTTGAAAAGGCAGCCCTGCGCGCGCTATTAAAGTTTTTTGGGCCTGCCTTTTTTTCAAAAAAGGGCGCTTGCCGCGCGGGCAATATGAGTTTTCGTCAACCTTGGTGTTAGTTCCCTATTAAAGTTCTTTGGCCTGCCGCTGGCTAGGCCGCAAAGGCTCGGCCTACCCCCGGCAAGGAATTGCTCATTTTGAAACCACGTCTTATCGCGCCCAGCACCACTTTGCAATGCGATACTTGTCAAACGATACGCTTTGTGGCAAGAAGTGGTGCTGGGCGCGAGTCGCCGTGTAACCGGTCTTTCAAGAAAGGCGGGTTGACATCAATAATTTTTCGTGTAGACTTACGAATGTAACAGGCAGGACAAACTTCAACGGCCCGCATCAAGTCAGTCTCCTCTCGTTTGTCTCATCCAAAGCTTCTTCGTTTTCTCTTCCTACGGGCGGGCCAAACAACACGCATCCGCGTACCCGCGGTCATATACAGGAGAGGCATGTCAAACGCAAAGACGCACAGGATACTGGCCGTTGACGATCAAAAGGTCTTCATCAGGGCGTTTGAAACATTGCTCAAAAAACAGGGCTATGACTTCATATCCGCTTCCAACGGCGAGGACGGCATAATAAAGGCCGGCAAATACATGCCCGATCTTATACTCCTCGACCTTGTCATGCCGGACATGGACGGACGCGAGGTTTGCAGGGCGCTTAAAAAAGACCCTAAGACGTGGAACATACCGATAATAATGCTTACCTCCTCGGAGGAGCACAGCGAGCGCCTTGCCGCGCTCGAGGCCGGCGTAAGCGATTTTTTGAACAAACCCTTCGACAATGAAGAACTTCTGCTCAGGACGAGAAACCTCCTTAGATTAAAGGAGTACGAAGACTTTTTGAAGGAATACCACGTTCGTCTCGACGAACAGGTGCAAAAAAGGACGGCAGAGATCGTAAAGGCCAACAAGGAACTGATTGAATCGAAGCTCGCGCTCAAGGACGGCTACGTGGACACCGTGCACAAACTTACGAGGATTGCCGAATACAAGGATCAGGAGACCGCGACCCACATCAAGCGCGTAGGACACCTGTGCTCCTGTCTTGCCGTCAACTTGGGCTGGGATGACGACGCCGTTGAGACGATATTCTATGCAAGCCCCATGCACGACATAGGCAAGGTAGCCATACCGTCGGACATACTCTTGAAACCCGGCGCGCTCATGCCCGAGGAGTTCGCCCTCATGAAGACGCACACCACGGTCGGCGGCAGCATACTTAAAAATTCGAGGTCGCTGATACTCCAGATGGCCGAATGGATAGCCTATAACCACCATGAGAGATGGGACGGGAGCGGCTACCCGGAAGGACGCTCAGGGGAGGACATCCCGCTCGAAGCGGCGATAATGAACCTCGTCGATCAGTACGACGCCCTGAGAAGCGAGCGTCCCTACAAACTCTCTTTGACTCACGAAAAGGTCTTCAACATAATAACCGAGGGAGACGGGAGGACATTGCCCGCGCATTTCAATCCGCGCCTGCTTGAGGTTTTCAAGGACACGCATGAGGAGTTCAACAAGACTTATGAGGCCAACTCTTGACGGCGTTTGAGGCGAAATTGGAGGTTAGTTGCCGGGTCTCGAATATCTTAAACCACCAGTACTTCAAGAATTCGCTGGACGTCAGCAACAGCGCGTCAAGGTTCCAGATGTCGTTTTCGTCATAGTTGGGGGTTGCGACACGCCGGTAGATGATGCTGACGTCTGAAGGCATGACGCGGTCGAATATCGTCCGCGCCCTTTTCAGATGATATCCCGACGTTACAAGCACCATGCTTTTCAAGCCTCGCTCGTTCATTAACTTTCCGACCTCGACGGCGTTGAGATGTGTGCTCGTCGAATTTTTCTCAAGTATGATCCTTCCGCGAATTTCAGCCGAGAGCTTGCTCGCGGCGAATATGGAATCAACGGACGCGGCCCGGTCAACGCCGCTCAGGATTAGAATATCCCCTGCCCCGCTCCTCAGGAGTTTGATGCCCTCCTCGGCCCTGCCCCGCCCGCCGGTTAGCACGACTATTGCGTCCGCGCGCCCGGCCGCAACGGACGCGCCGCTCTCCGGCCCCGACGCGGCATAGTCGGCCAGCAGGTAAAGGAACCCGGCGATCGAGAGGATGACTGCCGCAAGAAGCGGATATATGAACCTCGGCCTCAAACTCGAACCCCTTTCTTCTCAGCCGGATTAATAAAATGCTTGCAACGTTCAAGCGCCTGTGTTATATAAATTGATTATATTTTGTGCGAAAAAAAACGGCACTGGAGGCAACTGTCATGGCGGCAAAATGCGATATATGCGGAAAAGGCCCTTCAAGCGGCCACAACGTAAGCCACGCAAACAACAAGACAAAGAGAAGGTGGAACGTTAATCTTCAAACGGTGCGTACCGCGCAGGGTGGCATGACGAAAAAGATTCGCGCCTGCACGAGGTGCATCCGCTCCGGCTCCGTCGGGAAAGCCGCCTGATCAGCCGTATGGGGCAAGCATCGGGGTCAGGTCTACTTTCTTGCAAGGAACGCCTTGATGACCCTCGTTGTAGGATATTCTATGCGTAACGGGCGGCAGATGGAAGAAATATTCCACAATCCATCTGTGATGTCAAGAAAGTAGACCTGACCCCGCTACACCATCGCTATGAGGTCTATTTCCACCTCCACGCCTTTTGGAAGATTGCTTACCTCGATGGTTGATCTTGCGGGGTAAGGGGGCATGAAGAACTCGGCGTAGACCTTGTTCATCGCGGCAAAATGCGTAATGTCCTTGAGATAGACCGTTGCCTTTACCACGTCCTTGAAGCCGGCTCCTGCGGCCTCAAGCACTGCATTGGCGTTTTTCAACACCTGTCTTGTCTGCGCGGCCGCATCCCCCTTTATCGGTTCGCCGGATACCGGGTCAATGGGTATCTGTCCCGACAGAAACAGCATGGCCCCGCTTCTCACGGCCTGCGAATACGGGCCAACGGCGGCCGGCGCGTCAACGCTTTTAATCTCCTTCTTTTCCATTTCATCTCTCCTTGATATGTAATTGGAGCCCCCTCACCCTGCCCTCTCCCACAAGGGGAGAGGGGAAAAAGGTGTTGTCCATTAAGCCGGATTTCCGGATTCATGCCCCTTTGCGGCGCGTTCGACCTTGATGACCTTCTTTATCTTCTGGAGCGACTTGATGATGGTTTTGAGATGCTCCAGGTCGTTTACCTCCACCTCGAAGTTACAGATGGCCCTGTTGTTCTCGCCGGACTTTATCTCGGCGCTCGCTATGTTCGCGTCGGCGGCCTTGATGGCGTTGGTCATATCGGCTAAAAGCCCCTTCTCGTTCTTTGAGACGACCTCTATCCTGACGGGCCGCGTAACCTTCTCCTTCTTGTCCCATGCCACGTCAACGAGCCTGTCCTTGTCCACCTGCAAAAGGTTGGCGCAAACCACGGCATGAACGGCAACGCCTTGTCCGTGGGTTATGAATCCGGCTATCTTATCGCCGGGCAGAGGGTTGCAGCACTTCGCGAATCTTACCATCACGTCCCCTACCCCCTTGACGAGCACCGGGCTTGACCCTGACTTCGCCCCCGCGCCGGACGATGGTTTGAACCTGTCGAGCACCCGTCTGAAGGTCGAGACCTTTTGATTCGCCGCGAGTTTTTCCGGCGGCAGTATCTTGCCAAGAGCCTGCATGACCGATACCTTGCCGTAACCTATGCTCGCAAGGAAGCTGTCCGCGCCCTGAAGGCCGAACTGTTCCTTTGCAATCCTGTCCAACTCGCCGGACTTGATGAGCTTGCCGAGTTCAAGGCCGTGCTTGCCGAACTCCCTGTCGCACAACTCCCTGCCGAGGGCTATGCTTTGCCCGCGCTCCTCGGTCTTGATCCAATGACGTATGCGCGTCTTGGCGCGCGCCGTGGCTACAAACCCGAGCCAATCCTTGCTTGGATGATGATTGACCGCCGTGATTATCTCGACCACGTCGCCGTTTCCGAGCTGATACCTCAACGGAACCATCTTGCCGTTCACCCTTGCGCCGGCGCACCTGTTGCCGATGTCGGTATGTATGCCGTAGGCAAAGTCAACGGTCGTCGCGCCGAACGGAAACTCCTTTATGGCGCCCTTAGGCGTAAAGACGAAGACCTCGTCGGGAAAAAGGTCTACCTTTACCGACTCCATGAACTCGGCCGAGTCCTTCAAATCGCGCTGCCATTCAAGGAGCTGTCTAAGCCACGCGAAGTTTTCCTCGTCCTTCGTCTCTATCTCGCGTCCTTCCTTGTACTTCCAGTGCGCGGCTATCCCGTACTCGGCTATCCTGTGCATCTCCTCGGTGCGAATCTGCACCTCCATCCGCAGGCCGAACGGGCCGACGACCGTCGTATGGAGCGACTGATACATGTTGCCCTTTGGCAGGGCTATGAAGTCCTTAAACCTTCCCGGCACCGGCTTCCACGTCGAATGGATGACGCCGAGGACGCCGTAGCAATCGCTTATCGTCTTTACTATGACGCGAAAGGCAAGGATGTCGTATATATTCTCGAAATCCACGTCCTGTTCGCGCATCTTTTTATGTATGCTGTACAGATGCTTTGCCCGTCCGCTTACCTCACCGGAGATATTATGCCCGGCAAGTTTTTCCTCTATGATCGCCTTGACGTTGTTTATATAGTCCGCGCGCGAATCCGAGTCGCGCAGCAGCCTTTCGTCGAGAGAAGCGTATTTTTCAGGCTCAAGGTACATGAAGGCAAGGTCTTCGAGCTCGGTCTTCATCCATCCGATGCCGAGCCTGTTGGCAAGCGGGGCGTATATGTCGAGCGTCTCCCTTGCAATCTTGATCCTCTTGGGCTGAGGCAGTGCGGCCAGCGTCCTCATGTTATGTAGCCTGTCCGCAAGTTTTATGACGATGACCCGGATATCCTTGCCCATTGCAAGGATCATCTTCCTGAAGTTTTCCGCCTCGTGATCTTCCTTGCTGTCGAAGGTTATGCGGGAGAGCTTGGTAAGGCCGTCGACGAGAGAGGCTATCTCGGCTCCGAACGTCTCCTCGATCTTCTCAATGGTCGTGTGGGTATCCTCGACCGTGTCATGCAAGAGGCCGGTTGCCACGCTCTCGGCGTCCATCTTGAGTCCGGTCAGGATATTGGCTACCTCCAACGGATGATCGAGATACGGCTCGCCTGAGAGCCTTGTCTGCCCTTGATGCACCACGCCGGAGAAGACGTAAGCCTTCCTAATCAGTTCGAGATCCGCGGACGAATTATAGCCGCCCACCCTCTCGGTTATGTCTTCAAGTCTGACCATGGTTCTTTTGAATTTAACCCAAGCGCCGTTGATTAGCAACTAAAGACCGTGTCCGTGAACCGTTGTCAGTGACCGTAACAGATTTCTCTTTTATACGGTTCATGCTCTTTATCCTTTCACGGTTCACGGCCTCATTGCTTTCAGGCTTATCCCTATAGTATACTATAGAGATAACAATTTATAAACAACTGGAGAATAATGAAGCTTAGGCTCTCTTACAAGATCATCGGTTTCGGCGCAATAGCTTTAATCGCACTGGTTTTCGGCGGATACTTTTACTTCACATGGGGTCTGCCGTCGCTTGAAAAGATTGAGGACTATCATCCGCAGAGGGTAACGAAGGCCTTTTCACGCGACGGCCGGCTCATAGGCGAATTCTATACGGAAAGAAGGATCGTCGTGGGGTTGGAGCGCGTTCCGAAACATCTCATCCATGCGTTCCTCGCGGCGGAAGACTCTCACTTCTATGAGCACGAGGGCATCAGTTATCTTGCCATCTTCAGGGCCATGTACAAGAACGTCCTGGCCGGAAAGGTCGTGCAGGGCGGCTCGACCATCACCCAGCAGGTTGCAAAGAGTTTTTTCCTTACGCCTGAGAGAAAGATTTCCAGAAAGATACGCGAGGCCATCATGGCCTACAGGATTGAAAAACACCTTACCAAGGACGAGATACTGCACCTGTACCTCAATCAGATATATTTAGGCAACGGCGTCTACGGCGTGCAAACGGCCTCTGACGCTTATTTCGGAAAGGGCGTCGAAAGGCTTACCCTTGCCGAGGCCGCCATCCTTGCAAGCCTTCCAAAGGCGCCGAGCAAGTATTCTCCGTTCGTAAACCCCGCGCTTGCAAAGAAACGTCAGGAGTACGTCCTGTCGCGCATGGTTGAAGAGGGCTATATAAAACAGGCCGAGGCCGACAAGGCCGTTGCGGAAAAGTTCAAGCTCAATACGGAGCGGAAGACGGACGCCCTTTGGGTAGGCCCGTATTTCACGGAGCACGTAAGGCGGTATATCGAGGAAAAGTACGGGGAGGATACGCTCTATAAGGGCGGCCTGACGGTGCACACGACCCTCGACGTGGACGCGCAAAAGGCCGCGAACGCGGCGACAAGCGCCGGACTCAGGGAGTATGACAAGCGCCACGGCTTCAGAGGGGCTCAAAGAGCGCTCAAGACGCCCGAAGAAACGGCGCTGTTCAAAGCCGAAATGGACAAAAGACTGGCCGCGCTTCCGATGGCCGAAGGCGATTTGTTTCAGGCGGTCGTCGTGTCGTTCAATCAAAAGGATTCGTCGCTGCTTGTCGAGGCCGGAAGCAGGAAAGGCGTCATATCGAAGAACGACATGGACTGGGCAAGGCTTTACAACCCTGAGGCAAAGCCGGACGCTGGTAAATACGTCGAGCTGAAAAAACTCTTCAAACAGGGAGACATTCTTGAGGTGCGTCTGAAGGCCGCGCCGGCAAACGCGCCTTTGCAACTACAGCTTGAGCAGGAGCCTCTCGCTCAGGCCGCGCTGATTGCAATGGATCCTGAGACCGGTCATGTGCGCGCTATGACCGGCGGTCTTGATTTTTCAAAAAGCCAGTTCAACCGCGCCGTACAGGCGTTTCGACAGCCGGGCAGCGCATTCAAGCCCGTAATCTACACCACTGCGATTGACGCGGGTTACACCCCAGCCTCGATAATCATGGACTCTCCCCTTGTGTTCGAGCAGACAAAGGACGCGGCGGACAACGGAAAAGAGCCGGAAAAAGATCAGTGGCGTCCGAAGAATTATGACGAACATTTCGCCGGCCCGACCACGTTCAGGGAGGCCCTTGCCAAATCGAGAAACGTCGTTACCATCAAGATATTGAAGGACATTGGCGTCGGGCGCGTCATAGAGCATGCGCGTCTTCTCGGCATAAACTCGCCGCTTGCGCCCGATCTGTCCCTTGCGCTCGGATCGTCGGTCGTAACGCCGCTTGAGATGACCACCGCCTTTTCAACGCTGGCCAACCTCGGCTCGCGCGCGGCTCCCGTGTTCATAACCAAGATAACTGACGCCTCCGGCAATATACTCGAGGAAAACGGGAGCGTCTTTACGCCGGCAATAAGCCCGCAAACGGCCTACGTTATGACGAACCTTCTGCAAGGCGTCATTGAAAACGGCACAGGCGCAAGGGCAAAGGCCCTTGGCAGACCGGCCGCCGGAAAGACCGGGACTACAAACGACCTGAATGACGCATGGTTCGTGGGATATGTGCCGGGCCTTGCGGCGACCGCATGGGTCGGTTATGACGACCAGCGAATGCTCGGCGGCCATGAGACCGGCGCCGTTGCCGCGCTTCCTATATGGCTAAAGTTCATGAAAGAGGCTCTGGCGGATCAGCCCGTAAGGAACTTTCAGGCCCCTGACGGCGTAGAGTTCGTCAAGATAGACGCGGTTACGGGCTTATCGCCGTCAGGGACGACGCAAAACGCCATATTCGAGGTGTTCAAGACAGGAACCGGCCCGCGGTCGGCAACAACCGACAAGAGCGGCGCCAAGGACTTTTCAATGATGGATACGGATTCAAAAACGCCGCTTGAAAAAGTCGCTGAGCCGCCTCAGGAGACGAGCCGATAGTAGTTTGTTGAAAAACCTGATATTGACAAAGGCTGTTCATCGGTTGCTCGCCGACTTCTTCGCAACAAGGCGAGCTTAAAAGAGATATCTCCTAATCCTTGCCGATAAAATCATGCCGTCGTAAAGACGGCATGATTTTACAAAAGTCGCGGATGCGAGGCGGCAGGGTTCCCATTGCGTGCGAAGCACAATGCAACGGGAAGTTGCGACGAATGAGCCCAGCACCACTTTGGATTACAAAAGCATGTTGCTTGATAAATTTCCTCGTGCAACAAAGTGGTGCTGGGCGCAGTGAGGAGCGACGCGACAACAAAGCAGATGCGGCTTTTTCAACAGCCTGATAGAGACTATTATGACCGACAAAAACAAACTCATTGACGGCTATAACAGAAAGGTGGACTACCTGAGGATATCCGTAACCGACAGGTGCAATCTGAGGTGCGTCTACTGTATGCCGCCTGAAGGCATCGAGCTGGCAAGGACCGATGAGATACTGCGCTACGAGGAGCTTTTAAGGATAGCGCGCATAGCCGCGGGGCACGGTGTGAGCAAGGTTCGCATCACCGGAGGAGAGCCGCTCATACGAAGGGGGCTTGTCGACTTCATCGGCTCTCTGGCCGCAATAAAAGGCATAGAGGACTTGAGCCTTACGACAAACGGCGTCCTTCTCAAACAATATGCCGGACAACTCAAGGACGCGGGTTTGAAGCGCGTAAACGTGAGCCTTGACTCGCTCAAGCGTGAACGCTTCCATAAGATTACACGCGGGGATAACCTGAGCGAGGTCATCGCCGGAATCGAGGAGGCAAACAAGGCAGGCCTTATCCCTGTAAAGATAAACATGGTCGTGATAAAAGGCTTTAACGACGACGAGATACTGGAGTTTGCGCTTCTTACCAAAACGCATCCGTATCACGTGCGCTTCATCGAGTATATGCCGTTCGACACGCAGGCCGGATGGCAAAAGGATAAGTGTCTGACAAGCAGGGAGTTGCAGGAGATGATCGGCATTGCCTCCCCTCTCCTGCCGATAGGCGATTCCGCGGGATGCCGGAACGCTGGACCGGCGCGAAGGTTTAGGTTTGCGGACGGCGTCGGCGAGCTTGGCTTCATAAGCCCGGTGTCGGATCACTTCTGCGGCTCATGCAACCGGTTGAGGCTCACGGCGGACGGCAAGCTCCGCACCTGCCTGTTTTCGGACGACGAGATCGATCTGAGAGAGGCGCTTAGAAACGGCTCAAGCGACTCCGCGATAGAGGCCATACTTTTCAAGGCCGTTGCCGCGAAGCCTCAGGGACACAAGATAAACGAAAACATGTTCAAGAAGTGCAGCAGGACCATGAGCCTGATAGGCGGGTAAAAAAGTTGATGCAGGTTGGCAGGTTTTCATAAATAGGGACAGCGACTATTTTTCTTATAAAGTCGTTCCAGCATAGACAGCCTAAGAAAAAGAAAGAGCGGGTGAAAAATAGTCGCTGTCCCTATTTATATGTCCCTATTTATATTTATTTATCGATTATCCTCAACACGCTCTCCTCATTTCCTATGGCCATGATGTGGGCGCCGTGGCAGAATTTCTTGAGTTCCTTGAGTTGCCTTCCCGCTATCTCGATGCCCTTTTCAAGCTGATCAGGCGCGGCCTCAAGCTCGTCAATAAGGGCTTGAGGTACCGTTACGCCGGCCACCTTTTCATTCAGGTAATGAGCCATCTTTGCGGATTTCAGGAGAAGAAGGCCGCCGAGGACCTTTACATTGAACCGTTCGGCATATTCAAAAAATCTTTTGAACCCCTCCATGTCGAATAGCGCCTGCGTCTGGAAGAAGGACGCACCGGCAGCTATCTTCTTTTCGAACTTTATCTCCTCCGGCTCCCAAGGGTCGGCCTCCGGCGCGACTACGGCTCCGATAAGAAAGCCGGTTGACCCGCGAAGCGGGGCGTTGTTCATATTCGTGCCTTTGTTGAGGGTGTTGATGAGCTGGACAAGCTGAACCGAGTCCAGATCAAAGACCGCCTTTGCCGAACAATGATCCCCGGCGCTGACGTGGTCGCCGGTGAGGGCAAGAATGTTTTTTATCCCAAGCGCCCACGCGCCCATGATATCGGATTGGAGCGCAAGCCTGTTTCTGTCCCTGCACGTAACCTGAAAGACAGGCTCTATTCCCTCGTCAAGCAGGAGTTTTGAACACGCAAGAGAAGACAGGCGCATGACGGCCCGCTGATTGTCGGTTACGTTGGCCGCGGCAATCCGGCCCTTCAGGAGCCGCGCCTTTTCAAGAAACTGCGACGTATCCGTGCCCCTCGGCGGGCATATCTCGGCGGTTATTACAAAGGCGCCGGATTCGAGTTCCCGTTTCAATGACATGATTTATACGAATCCCTTCAGAAGCGACTCGAAAACCGCCCTGCCGCCCGTTTGTCCCAACGTTGCCTCACACGCCCTTTCAGGGTGCGGCATGGATCCCATTACGTTCCCGGCCTCGTTCAATATCGCGGCGATGTCGGCGCGGGACCCGTTCGGGGCCGCGTCAGGCGCGCCGGACCCGTCCGCGAGGCAATACCTGAACGCGATCCTGCCTGAATCCTCAAGCAGTTTTATCGTATCGTCGTCCGCGTAATAGCTGCCGTCGGCATGGGCTATCGGGATGTTTACGATCTGCCCCTTTGTATACGCGCTGGTAAACCTGCTCGTATTGTTTTCCACCCTGAGGCTTGCCCCCTTACAGATGAACTTCAAGCCGCTATTCCTCATAAGTACGCCGGGCAGCAACCCCGCCTCCGCAAGTATCTGAAAGCCGTTGCAGATGCCGAGCACAAGACCGC
Source organism: Deltaproteobacteria bacterium (assembly GCA_016213015.1). Taxonomy (GTDB): domain Bacteria; phylum Desulfobacterota; class GWC2-55-46; order GWC2-55-46; family GWC2-55-46; genus JACRCE01. The sequence goes on from JACRCE010000022.1 coordinate 13,900, forward strand.
CCTTTTTCGCAAAGGCCTGCACCGCGTTCATCACCGGTGAAAAACGGGCGATGGCGCCGGTGCGAAGGTAATCGCCGTAAGAAAAACCGCCGGGCAGTATCACGCAGTCAAGACCGTCAAGGCACGAGGACTTGTGCCAGATGAATCCGGCCTCGCAACCGAAGACGTGCTTGACCGCATGGTAACAGTCATGGTCGCAGTTTGAACCGGGAAATACGATAATGCCGAACTTCACCTGAAAAGACCTCCCTCAATCAACCTCAATCCTGTAATTCTCTATCACAGTATTGGCAAGGAGCTTTTCGCACATCTTGCCGATGCGCTCTATGGCGGCTTCCCTTGACGCACCGTCAAGCTCCAATTCAATGAACTTGCCGATGCGCGCGCCCTGCACCTCGTCAAACCCAAGCGTCTTTAGTGAGGCAACGACGGCCTTGCCCTGCGGGTCGAGCACGCCTGCCCTGAGCGTAATATATATCCTCGCTTTCATGCGCGTTTACCCTTGGGTTGGTCCATTATCTTTTTCAGCACCAGTTCGTAAGCCTCTGAAACCTGCCCAAGATCACGCCTGAACCTGTCCTTGTCGAGCTTCTCCTTGGTCTGTTTGTCCCAGAGCCTGCACCCGTCCGGCGTTATCTCGTCGCCAAGGAGTATCTCGCCCTTGTGGACGCCGTACTCAAGTTTGAAGTCAACGAGGGTTATGCCGACGGAGTCGAAAAACTCAGTGAGAAACCTGTTGACCTTGAGGGCCGAGGTCTCCATCTCTTTCAACTCGTCAAGGGTAGCAAGACCGAACGCCTTTATGTGATATGCGTTTATCATCGGGTCCCCGAGCGGATCGCTCTTGTAATAGAACTCTATTATGGTTTCCTTGAGAGGCGTCCCCTCCTCCAGACCCATGCGCTTGGCAAGGCTTCCGGCAACGACGTTCCTTACAACCACCTCAATGGGGATTATCCTGAGTTTTTTTACGAGCATCTCCCTCTCGCCCGGCATATCCACGAAATGGGTCTTTATCCCCTGCGCCTCAAGACGCCTGAAGAGGTGGGAGGAGATACTGTTATTGAGTATGCCCTTGTTTTCGATTATGCCCTTCTTCTTGCCGTCAAAGGCCGTTGCCTCGTCCTTGAAGTACTGGATTAGAAGGTTCTCGTCCTCGGTCGTATAAAGCACCTTTGCCTTGCCCTCGTAGAGCTTTTCGATCTTTTTCATCTCTGTGGTTTCTCCATGAAACTATTTTGCGCCGAAGGTTCTTTTGAAGATATGGTCTACGTTTTTAAGGTACGGCTTCAGGTCGAAACATGCCTCGACGTCCTTTGCGGTCAGGACGCGCATCACGTCGTCGTCATCGAGAAGGAGCGACTTGAAGTCCCCGGAGCCTTGCCAGACCTTCATGGCGTTGCGTTGCACGATAGAATAAGCCTCTTCGCGGGACAGGCCCTTTTCCACGAGCTTCAACAGCGCCTTCTGAGAAAAGACAAGGCCGCCGAGTTTATCCATGTTGGCGCGCATGTTCTCAGGATAGACGCGAAGGCCCTTGACGAGAGAGGTCGCGCGGGAGAGCATGAAATCAAGGACGATTGCCGCGTCCGGGGCGATGACCCGCTCGACCGACGAATGGCTTATGTCGCGCTCATGCCACAAGGCCACGTTCTCCATCGCGCTCACCGCGTAGCCGCGCATCAGACGCGCCAGACCCGTAAGGTTTTCCGAGAGCACCGGGTTTCTCTTGTGGGGCATGGCTGACGAGCCTTTCTGCCCAACGGTGAACTCCTCCTCAGCCTCAAGCACCTCGGTGCGCTGGAGATGACGTATCTCGACGGCGAACCTTTCGATAGAGGAGGCGACTATTGCGAGCGTTGAAAAATATTCGGCGTGTCTGTCCCTGTGCACGATCTGGGTCGCGGCCTTTTCCGGCTTGAGCCTCAACTTTTTGAGCGCATACTCCTCGACAAAGGGATCAACGCTTGAAAACGTCCCGACGGCCCCGGAGAGCTTTCCAACGGAGATGACCTCGCGCGCGGCCTCGACTCTGACGAGGTTTCGTTGCATCTCGTCATACCAGTGGGCGAGTTTAAGACCGAAGGTAATCGGCTCGGCGTGGATGCCGTGAGACCTGCCCATCATGACGGTCAGCTTATGTTCCTTTGCCCTGGCCTTGATGACCTCCAGCAATTCTTTGACGTCAACGATGATGAGGTCGGCGGCCTCGCGCAGGAGAAGCGCAAGCGACGTATCCAATATATCGGATGAGGTAAGCCCGATATGAATGTATCTGGAGTCAGGCCCCACATGCTCGGCAACCGAGGTGAGAAACGCGATGACGTCGTGCTTTACGGTCTTTTCAATCTCGTCAATCCTTCCGATGTCAAAGGCCGCTTTCTTGACGATATTGTCCAGCGATTTTTTCGGTATCCTGCCGAGCTTGGCCCACGCCTCGCAGGCGGCAAGCTCCACCTCAAGCCATTTTTCAAAACGGGTCTTAGGCTCCCACAAGCGCGACATCTGGGCCCTTGAATAACGCGGTATCACTGCAGCTCCCTTAGCACCTTCTTCATTTACAGCCCGTTAACTATAACAGAGAAGGTCGAGAAAATACAAGTTGAAAACACGGCGGGGAAACTGCTAAGGTAGGCGGATGCGGGGAAAATCAGACCAACACTCCAAGCTCGGCTATCTTGCCCGCGCAGGCATTACAAGGAACGTATTCTTCGCCGGCGTCGTGAGCCTGTTGATGGACGTGTCGTCCGAGATGGTCTACCCGCTCGTGCCTCTTTTCCTGTCGAACGTGCTCGGCGCGTCAAAGTCCGCCATCGGCGTTATCGAGGGGCTCGCCGAGGCAACGGCCTCGCTGTTGAAAGTATCATCCGGCGCCCTCTCCGACAGGCTCGGCAAGAGAAAACTGCTCATGGTCATAGGTTACGGCGTATCAACGCTCTCACGGCCGATATTGGCCGTCAGCGGCGCGTGGTCGCACGTCCTTGGCGCAAGGCTCGTAGACAGATTCGGCAAGGGGATAAGGACCGCGCCAAGGGACGCGATAATCGCCGAATCAACGGACAAAAAAAACCTCGGCCTCGCCTTCGGCTTTCACCGCGCGATGGACACCGCGGGGGCCGCCCTGGGCCCGGCCATCGCCTTCGGCCTGCTCTACTATCTCGCCGGGAATATCCGCGCCGTGTTCTGGGCATCCGCCATACCCGGAATAGTCGCCATGACAGCGATAATATTCTTCATAAAGGAAAAAAAAGGCGCAACGCCAAAGGCCGCACAGCAGACGGAGTTTTCATTGAAAACCCTTTTACGCGACCTGCCGTTCAGAAATTACCTGATCGTGATCGCCGTTTTCTCGCTCGGCAACTTTTCCGACGCATTTCTGATATTAAGGGCCGAGCAACTCGGCATTGCCCACGAACTCATACCCATAGTCTATCTCGTCTTCAATATCATATATGCGGCGATAAGCGTGCCTATAGGGCGCATGGCCGACAGGATCGGTCTGAGGCGCGTGGTGCTCGCCGGCCTCGTCTATTGCGCCGTCATCTATACGGGTTTCGCCGTTGCAACGACGCCCGCGCATATATGGATACTATTTCCGCTTTACGGGGTTTACAAGGGATTGACCGACGGGGTGCAAAGGGCATACATGGCCTCGATAACGCCGCCCGATAAAAAGGCGACCTCCTTCGGGGCGTATCACACGATGACCGGGCTTGGCGCTCTTCCGGCAAGCATAATTGCGGGATGGCTATGGGACGCGCGCGGCGCCCATATCGCCTTCCTCTACGGCGCGTCCCTTGCCGCTATCGCGGCGATGATATTCGCGTTATCGGTAGACGGTGATCGATTAAGGGCTTAAGGATAATTATTTTTTCACCTTCACTGACTATCGATAACCGATAATTTTTTAGCCTTCACCTCGCGGTCTTCCTGAAGTCCATGCCTACGCCGAGCTTGACCAGTCTGCCGCGCACGTCGCCGAAAAAAAGTATGTCTCTCGCAACGGCCTCGTTCGGCAGCATCTCTGAGGTGAACAGCACCTCGATGTCGCCGGACTGGGAACCGAACAGGTCTTTGTCTATGCGCGCAAAGGCCAGATAGTCGGCTGAAAGGTTTGTCCCTCTTCTTGCCTCGAGTTCGGGCCGCGTAGCGACGCGAAGATATATATGAGGCGTCTCGTCGCCCTTGGGAAAGCTGTAGATATTATACTCCCTGCCCTCGAGCGGCGGCCCGTAGACGCCATATCTAAAATTGTAGAACGCGGTTATCGGATCGTCTATGTGGATATTGGGCGGCAGTTTCTCCACGCCTGAGCGTTCGTCCTTGCCCCCGCCCCAACTGCGCCACGTCATAAGCCTCTTTTCATAATCGAACACGGTTAGGCCGCGCCTCGTCTTGCCGCCCATCTCGATGCTCTTTTCAAAGGTCTTTGATATGAAGCGAGCGCCGTCCGCGCTCATCCTCATGTGTACGGTGTATGTGTCGCGTCTGTTTCTCAACACCCAGTCAACTACGCCGGTCGTATATGCCTCAAGCGTTGCAACGTAGTCGTTGTCATTGGCGCGCTTGAGCGTAACCTTGCCGACGGCCACGTCGTCAAAGACCCAGAAACCTATCGCATAAGTCAACTCCTCGTCAAGGAATGCGTCGGCAATTGTGCGAGGCGGCTGGGCGGCCCAGAGGCGCTCAACCCCAAACAGACACGCCAGCATGACAATGATGACGAGCGCAATATGACTCGGTTTGACCTTCATATATGCAAGAGTGTAATTCGGATCGGAAAAAATCGCAAGGGGCAAAGACTCTGCTATACTTATAGCGAGAGTCCGCGAGGTTGCGACGATGAAAGAGCTGACCAACTGGCTCATGGAAATAGAAAAACGCGCCGCCGTCATGTATGAAGAGGCCGCAAAACTGTTAAGCGCCGACGCGGACCTGTCCGCGCTCCTCAAGCGCCTTGCCGTTGACGAGTGGATGCACCTTGATACGTTGAAAGGAGCGACGCACATCCTTGACGAACTGCCCGACCCGGGCGTGCCGCTTATCCGCCTTGACGAGGAGACCAAGGCTGGGATAGCGTCCGGCTTCATATCATGCGAATGCCGGATAAAGGACAAGAGCCTGTCGAAAAACGCGATGCTCGATTGCTTGGTGGCAACGGAATTTTCGGAATGGAACGGCCTGTTCCTGTACGTCGTCAACGCGCTCGGCAGGAGGGACGGCGCATATACGGCCGTCAAGCCGAAGATGCAACAGCATAAAAGACTGATCGAGCGGTACTGCTCTTCGCTCCCCGACGCCGATGTCTACCTGAAGAAGATAGCGCAACTGCCCATTGCGTGGCGAGAAAAGCTGCTTGTGGTGGACGATTACGCGATGATAACGGACATGCTCACAGCGCTCCTTGAGGATGAAGGCGCGATAGACGTGGCGCGAAACGGCATGGAGGCGCTCGAAAAACTCAAGACCAACTACTACGCGGCCGTCATCAGCGACGTTGACATGCCGGTAATGAACGGGGTGCGGCTCTTTGAAGAAGCAGTAAAGATATATCCGGCCGTCTCGGAGCGATTCCTGTTCTTCACCGGTTCGATGGATGACGAACGCACGGATTTTTTTTCAAAAAACAGGATCAAATACATCGTTAAGCCCGCAAGGGTCGGAGATATCAGGAAGGCCGTGGCCCGGATACTGTCGAGGCAGGGCTGAGACGCTGCGGCTCACTATGGCCTATCGCATCTTCTTGTATTTCGCCGAGACCTTCTTGAAAAAATATTTCGGGTCCTGCCTGAGGAGAGTCATGTATTTGCTGATTATCGCCGACCTCTTCGGCGCGGGGTTATCGGAGCACCACGGAGAACACCATATATAATCGTTATTCATCACCTTCTTCTGAAAGGCGCGCAATTCGGCTCCCTTCAATATCTCATCCATCCCCGCCTTGTAGGTATTACCTATGACCTTCCATGACTGACAACAGACGAGAACGTCTCCGTTGAAGTCCACGAGAAGATGATTGAACGGCACTGGGCAGACCTTATTCGGCTTATGGCTGATCGACTCGGAGATGTCCATGCCGAACTTCCTTGCAAATACGTCAAGGCCTGCGACGCGCATCTTGAGCCTGTCTATCGTTTCCTGCGCCTTTGAAAGCAGGCGCACCATCTCCGCCCGCTTAGGGAGTCCGTTGAAACTCAGGATGGGATCGATGATATACTCGACAAAATCCACCCCGAGCTTCTTGCCAAGCTCCACAATGGCGGATAGCTCCAGCGCGTTTTGCGCGACGATTACAGAGGATATCGAGACAACGGGTTTGTCTCCGCGTCTCGCCTTTATAAGCATTTCAATATTTTTCAACGCGCTTGGGAAGTTTCCGTGCTTGACGATCATGTCATACGCCTGTGCGCTTGCGGCATTGAGCGAGAAATTTATCCTGCTGCTTTGATTAACGAACGTATCCATCCAGAAGTCGCTGACGCGGATGCCGTTGGTCGTTATATCGAGTTTTACTCCGTTGAATTGACGGATGTGTCCTGCGAATTCAGCGCAATTCGGCATTATCGTAGGCTCGCCGCCCTGTATCCGCACGTGCTTCAAAGATGGATATAAACCCGCGAGGTGTTCAAGATAGATAACGGGCGGCATATTGTGCTTTGTGCTGAAGTCGGTCTGATAGCACATAACGCATCTCGCGTTGCATTGCCAGCCCATGATAAGATGAAGACCTGTAACGCCGGTATCTATGTTAGTCAAATGCGCCCTCCTCTTATCTTCGATAATCATGCGCCTTGATCGCTCTGTTCGCCTGAGTCTTGCCTCGCCATTGCCTGCGCGTTTTCCGCCATGACCAGCCTGTCGCGCCCTTGGGCCTTGGCCTTGTAGAGCGCCTCGTCCGCGGCGTTGATCACGTCCCTTGCGTTAAGCCCGTTATCAGGATAGATTGCCGCGCCGACGGATACCGTAACCGCGCCGAGCAACTTGCCGCCATAGAGCAGTTGGAGGCGCCGGACGGCCAGCCTTATCTGCTCGCCCATCCTGCACGCCGCCTCGATGGCGCCATCGGGCAGTATCACCGTGAACTCTTCGCCTCCGTAGCGGCAGGCTATGTCGCTTGCGCGTATGTTCTGTTGCAGTATCCCGCCCAATTCACGGAGGAGCATGTCCCCTGCTTCATGCCCGAACGTGTCGTTGTAGTCCTTGAAGTGGTCGAGGTCGAGCATCAGCACCCCGATCGGGACGTTCTTCCTCTTGGCCCTGTGTATCTCCCTTTCAAAGGACTCCTCCATGTAGCGCCTGTTGAAAAGGGAGGTAAGCGGGTCGCGGATGGAAAGGTTACGAAGGGTCTGTCTCAATCTTATGTTGGCAAGCTCAAGCTCGGCGTGTTCTGAAAGGCCGGTCAAAAGCCGCTCCCTGTCCTGCATCGTCTCATCCGGGATATGCGCGCCGTTCGAATCGGCCAGCGACAGATGCAGCACCCCTATCATGTCTCCCTGCGCCATCATGGGCACGCACAGGTATGGCCCGTCCTTCTTCACATGCGCGCATCTTACGCCGGCGGACGGTCCGTTTACGGAATACCTCTTTCCGCGCCGTATGGCCCAGCAGTCCTCCGGCGCGAACACCCGCTCCTCGGGCGAATCGGGTCCCCATACGCTCATGGCGTCGAGAATATTTCTCGACGGATTCATTATGAACATGGCGCCGGAATCGTCCGGGAAACATTTTCCGCCATACTGAGCTATAACCGTATACGCCTCCTCGGCGCTGATACAGGTCCTGAGCGCGTCTCCGGCCTCGCGTATCATGGTTATCTCGTAGTTGAGGCATTCGAGCTTGGTGGCGCGAAAGATAAGCTCCGTATTGGCGTCGCTTAGCGCAAGTGTGCGCTCGGCTACCTTGGACTCAAGCTCGTCCTTTGTCGCGATCAACTCCGCATCCATCCGTTTTCTTTCCGTTATGTCGCGGATGAAGTTGAAAAAACAACCGTTGTCCACGTTCATGTAGTTGACGCTTATCTCAACGTCGACTATGGTCCCGTCCTTCCTTCTATGCTTTGTTTCGAAACGGTCGCTCCCGGCCTCGACGATCTTTTTCATATGCGCCTGAACGCTCGATCGGTCTTCCGCGGCCTCTATATTCCACACGCCCATGTTCAGGAGTTCTTCCCTTGCGTAGCCGATGATGCGGCAGTAGGCGTCGTTCATATCGGTAAAGCGCCCTTCCCTGTCAACGATGCAGAAACCGTCCATCGTGGTTCTGAGGATGATCTTATGCTCCTCCTGAAGCGCCTTTTCCCGGGCGACCTCGCTCAACAATCGTGAGTTGGCATCCGTCAACTCCATTGTGCGTTCGGCTACGATGCGCTCCAAGTCATCGGCGGCCTTCAATAGACATGCTTCGAACCGTTTCCTTTCGTTGAGATGCAGGATGAGCGGCTTAAGGACAAGGTAATAGAGCACCGGGCTGATGAGCGCCACGAGAAAAAGCGCGTCGAATATTATCTCTATCCATTTATCGGGGAACGGCGGCAGTACCAGGATGGCCAGCATGGAGAGCAGCTCTGCGATGAATATCGCAAAGGCGATGATGACGACCATCCTCAAAGGGGACTCCTGATGGCGCGTCATGCCGTTGCCCAACGGGTCGGATGTCCGTCCCTTGCCGTCGAGATCCGACAATGGTTTCGATGTCTTGTGCGTTTCCATAAGTCCTTGGCCTTAGTCCTTGCCGCCGAAGTGAGAAAAACCTATCAGGGCAACGGCAACGACGCCGATGGCAATGCCGAACATCAGGGTTGCCTGCGCGTCCCTCCACTGCGCGAGACGCTCGAGAAACGTAACGGCCATTACAAGGATGATCACGCCGCTCAACTTGGCTTTGAGGTCATGAAGATTATGGATCACGAGCCACTCCGGCAGTTCAAGCTCGCCGATGAAAAGCTCGTACAGTCCAACGGCGAAGATATAAAGGGCCGTGGCTATCAGGAAGGTATCCATAACGGATATAAGCTCAACGCCTATGCCGTGGGCCTCTGAGCCGAAACTCGACGCGATGTGGATTACGGCAACTACGGTCTTGTACGCGCCCCAAATGAAGGCGGCCAATGCCGCGACTACGGACGAGACCACGGCAATCAGTATGAGCTGCCTTGACTTACTCAGCAGTTGTTTCATGTCGGATACTTCCCCTTTTCGGCGATCTGTTTATTGTCAACGTCAAACGACGGCACAAGCTCTTCATACGAGTCGACGCACCTTGGGTCAAGCAAAAACCTGCCCTTCCCCACCCTGCCCAGTATCGGCGGACGGCTGTCGAGAAAGCGCCTGTATATGTCGTGCGGCCTGTGCCTTTCATGCGTAATAGCGACAACCCTTGTACGCAAGGTCTCGGTCGGCAGCGCGCCGCCGCCGATAGTTGAAAGGTCGTCGTCAACCGCGACAATGTAACCCGGCCCGAGCCGCTCACGGATTGACGTTGCCGCCTTTTGAGCCACTGCGTCAAGCTCATCTATCGGTCTTGTCATGTATCTGAGGACGGGTAGACGCTCTTTGAGTCGTTCCGGCTCGAGATACAGTCTCAACGTAGCCTCGAGCGCGGCCATTGTGAGCTTGTCAACCCTGAGAGCGCGCTTGAGGGGGTTGTTTCTTATCCTGTCTATAATCTCCTTCTTGCCCGCGATTATACCCGCCTGCGGCCCGCCAAGGAGCTTATCCCCGCTGAAGGTTATCACGTCCGCGCCGCTTGCTATGCACGAGGCGGCTTGAGGCTCATTTGGAAGTCCGAAGGCGGACAGGTCGATCAAAGAGCCGCTGCCGAGGTCATAGACGATCGGCAAACCTTTTGCCTTGCCTAATTCATGCAGTTCTTTGAGCGTTGCCGAGCAGGTGAATCCGACGACCTTGTAGTTGCTTGTGTGCGCCTTGAACAGGAGCGCGGTATTGCCGCTAATCGCGGCTTCAAAATCCGCAATCCTCGTTTTGTTGGTTGAGCCGACCTCCCTGAGGATCGCCCCGCTCTTGCCGACTATCTCCGCAAGCCTGAAGGAGGCGCCGATCTCGACAAGTTCGCCCCTCGATACTATTACCTCCCTGCCCTGCGCGAGGGTGTTGATGGCAAGCACCACGGCGGCGGCGTTGTTGTTGACCACGGTTGCGGCCTCGGCCGAGGTAAGGCGGGTTATAAGACGCTCAACGCGGCAATCCCTGTCGGAACGAGCGCCCGTGGAAATATCCAATTCGATGTTGACGTTGCCGCGAGAGGCCGAGAAAACCGCCTCTTGAGCCTCAACGCATAACACGGCCCTGCCGATGTTCGTATGAAGCACTGTGCCGGTCGCGTTAACGACCTTGCAAAGAGACGGCTTTGATTCCACGGCATAACTTTCCATTGCCATGACGATTATATCCTCAATGGACGGCGGTAGCCATTCGCCTGAAACTATCTTCAAACGCGCCTCGCCAAGGACCTTTCGCACAGCCCACGTAAAAAGCGCGGCGCTCAGGCGGCCGGATTCCTCACGTCTTGCTGTTTTCAATACCTCGTCTACCGAGGGGAGCGCCCTCAAAAGTTCCTGATTCGACATGTTCATTATGATACACGCTACAGGGAAAAACCGCAAGGAGCGAGTCTTGCCCTAACAGATTGCTGAAAAACCCAAAAATGCCGAAGGCCGCTCAAAAAGGTGCAGATGCGAGCCCAGCACCACTTTGGATTACGAAAATATGTTGCTTTACAAATTGCCTCGTGCAACAAAGTGGTGCTGGGCGCAGTTCTGAGCGACGAGACAACAAAGCAGATGCGCCTTTTTCAGCGGCCTGCTACGAAACATTTGCATCGGCGCGGACGGAGTAGTATATTAAGGAAACTCTGATTTATTCAACCAAGGCGTCATTCTGAACACAGCGAAGAATCTTGTCCTTCGGCAATTCAAGAAGTTACAAGATTCTTCGTCGCAAAAGCGCTCCTCAGAATGACAGATAACAGAATAAATCAGAGTTTCCTTAAATAGATAAGAGACATAGGGGTTCAGCGTTCAAAACGGTTCAGGGTTATTCCAGAACCGTCTCTCAACCCTGAACCGTTTTGAACCGTACTTGAACCCTGAAAAGGAGGTCTCCGGTCATGGCGCAAAAACGCATCTTATTCGTCTGTCTAACCCTTTCTCTTGCGCTTTGGGCGTGTTCCTCCGACAAGAAAAAAGAGGAGGAGAGGCCGTCGGTCAAAGAGGTCGTGGATAAATATACGGACACGCTCGTTACCGCCCCTGAAAAGGCCAGAGCCGCAAGGGATTTGACCGAAAAACGTGCTGAGGCTGAAAAAAAGGCGATAGAGGAAGCAACCAAATAGAGAGGCAAGGGGTTTAGATCGCATGACCGTCCCCGTCGTATCCATCGTCGGCACATCAGGCAGCGGCAAGACCACGCTCGTTACCATGATAATCACCGAGCTTTGCAGAAGGGGGCATCGCGTCGTTGTCATAAAGCACGACGCGCACGGGTTCTCCATTGACCATAAGGGCAAGGACTCGTGGAGACACAAACAGGCCGGGGCCTCAAGCGTCGCCATATCGAGTCCGGCCAAATTCGCAATCATAAAAGACGTTGAGCACGAATGGCCTCCTGAGAGGATTATCCAGACCTTCTTTCAAGACGCGGATATCGTTATCACTGAGGGCTATAAGAGAGGCGCCTTCCACAAGATCGAGGTCGTTCGCGCGGCGCACTCGAAAGAAAGCGTGTGCGCCGGAGACCCGCTATTGCTTGGATATGCGACAAACGTAAAAATCAAGACGGATTTGCCGCTATTTAAGCTGAATGACTTCAAAGGGTTGTCGGATTTTATCGAGAAAAAGGTTATTGCAACGCATCCATTGCAAAAAGTCTCTCTCATCGTCAACGGCTCGCCTGTAACGTTAAAACCTTTCATAGCAAATCTTTTGAAAGACGGAATTTCAGGGATGATAAAAAGCCTTAAAGGCTGTTCAAAGGCCGATGAGATTGAGGTGAGAATACGGCGATGATTGACGCAACCGGCGTTATTCTCGCGGGCGGTCAAAGCAGACGCATGGGACTTAACAAGGCCCTCATCGAGGTTGACGGCCTTACGATTATAGAGCGCACGGTCGCCCTGTTCAACGATATATTCGACGACGTAATCGTTGCCGTAAACGATGTCGGACTCTACAGCCGGCTTGACGCCATGATAGTCACGGACGTCTACAAGGGGGCCGCCACGCTCGGCGGCATCTACACCGGCCTTTTCCACTCTCAAACGCCGTATACGTTCGTCGTTGCCTGCGACATGCCATTTCTCGACGCGCGCGCAATCAAAAAAACGCTCGAACTCAGCGGTTCAGACGCGACCGCGCCGTTCATAAACGACAAGCTCCACGCCATGCACACAGTCTACTCCAGAAGATGCCTGAAAAAGATAGAAGGCATGATAACCGCGGGCAACCTGAGGGTAAGCGATCTCTTCTCGATGATATGCACAAGGAGGTTGGTCGAGGCCGACTTCGCGGGCATCCCCATACTCTCGTCCATTGAAAACGTAAATACACCGGAGGATCTCTCGAGGATACGCGCCGATGAAGGCAGATAAAACGGAAATAGCAAAACTCGTAAGCCTGATGAAGAGGCTCAGATCCGCCGACGGCTGTCCCTGGGACAAAGGGCAGACCCTCGACTCGCTCGTTCCATTCATAATAGAAGAGGCGTATGAGGTGATCGCGGCCATTGATGAAAAGTCATTCCCTTCCATAAAAGAAGAGCTTGGAGACCTGCTCTTTCAGATAGTCTTTGCCTCGCGCATCGCCGAGGAGGCTGGCCGATTCGATCTGAACGACGTTATAGCCGAATCATACGAGAAGATGATAAGGAGACACCCTCACGTATTCGGGGACAAGACCGCGAAAGATTCCGCTGAAGTCCTCAGACGCTGGTCCGAAATCAAGAGAGAGGAAAAAAAGGGGAAACCTTTTGCTCACGGACTGCTCTCGGACGTGCCGTCCTCCATGCCCGCCCTGATGAGGGCGCACAAGGTGAGCCACAAGGCCGCAAAGGCAGGGTTCGACTGGATTGACGTTGCCGGAGCGCTCGATAAACTCGACGAGGAGATAGACGAGTTCAAAAAGGCCGTGAACGACAAAGACCCTTCGACGATTGAAGAGGAGCTTGGAGACATACTATTTACGCTGGTCAACGTGGCGCGTCATCTCGACGCGAACCCTGAAAACGCGCTCAGGAAGACCATCGGCAAGTTCATAACCAGATTTCACCACGTCGAACAGGCCGTTCAAGAACAAGGCAAGGACATATCCGAAACGCCGATGGCCGCGCTCGAGGCGCTCTGGCAAGAGGCTAAGGGGAAGGAAAAGGGGCGCTGAGTCGGTCTAACCAATAGACTTCTTTGAAAATTTACAAAAAAATGATTAAATGCAATTATGCACTTTAAGATAAAAGGGGAGATACGGAATATTGAACCAATAGCAACGGGACGCGGTATAAAGAATTTGAACCGCTTAAAGAAAGGAAGCTCTGATTAATTCGCCGACCCGTCATTGCGAGCAAAGCGAAGCAATCTCGTCTTCAAGGAAATCAACAACTTAGAGATTGCCGCGCCGCGAAAGCGCGGCTCGCAATGACAAAATAAGAATTAATCAGAGCTTCCCAAAGTGTATGGAAAGGCAAGCAGGAGGAAGTTAAAAGGCATTTGCCGTGTAGAACTGGAAGATGGCGCTGTTTTAGAGGCTGAGGTGCATTGGTACGAAGGACACGGTATCGGGAAGAAAGAGACAAAAATCAAAAAATATTTATGAAGGGGCGGCCATGAAAAAACATTTTATGATATGCGTTGATAATCACGGCTATGAATCGTCGCTGGAGATTAGAAAACTATACGAGGTATTGACCGACAGGACGGCTGAGATTCATCAACAGATAAGGGTCGTTGATGAATCTGGAGAAGATTATTTATACCCGGAGGATTTCTTTGCCCCTGTAAGGCTCCCTCTTGTCACAAAAGAAAGGTTGGAGGCGATTACCGCCTGACAAAACCGGATTCCATCATATCGAACAGGCCGTTTGCAAGCAAGGCAACGACATATCCCAAACGCCGATGACCGCGCTTGAGGCGCTCTGGCAGGAGGCGAAGAGGAAGGAAAAGGGACATCAAGGTGGATAAGTGTGATTAGGGAAGCTCTGATTAATTCACTAACACGTCATTGCGAGCAACGCGAAGCAATCTCGTCTTCAAGGAAATCAACAACTTAGAGATTGCCGCGCCGCGAAAGCGCGGCTCGCAATGACAGAAAAGGGAATTAATCAGACCTTCCTTAGTTATTTTTCGCTGAACGGGACGCTGGAGCGTGGGAACAATATGAATCGAAAACCCCGTAGCGCTCTGTAGGCGCTACGGGGTTTTGTGTTAATCGTCATGTCCGAATAATTCTATCGGGCATCCAATCCTTCACGGAAGAGATGCACATAGGAGATTGACAAGTTGTGAATTTAACACGAAGACGCGGGCCATAAAAACGTTCCCGCGCTGTAGTCATACGTGCCATTCCCATCCGTGTCTATGGTTATTGTATATTGCGTAGACGAAAGCACTTGAAGACGGGCTTTCGTACCGTTGCGCCCTGTTGCCGTCATAACCCCTTGAGCAGGCCAAAACACGCCGTCGGTAGTGTCGTAACGTAGAGGCAAGGCCGCATCGGTTGCCACTACTACATATCCGTAAGTCGGGTTGTAGAAATATCCGCTTTGCCATACGTCATAATAACCAACACCCTGCTTATAGGCCATGCTCGCAGTTTTTAGCCAAAAGACCTTTTGCGTGTTGTCTTTCATAAGCGAACTTATTGTTGCCACGAAGTCATACGCTGGGTTTGAAACAAAATCATAGGATATGGCGCCGTTAAATAAGGCAAATGCCACGCCGCATCCTATATTAACGTTAAGGGTTTGAAATGAAACCACGAGGCTCAACATGTCAAAGGTATTCACGGCCAGTTAACGTAGCACCGTCATAGCAATAGTTGTTAAACGACGTCGTGCCGGTAAAACTGCCATTAACATCATTGAAAGTCATAATGACGGCCGCATTGCCGGGATTACTTATACAAGTTCCCACGCTGACATAGCTTATAGGGTAGAGGGCTTTTGAAGGGGAGGCTTTTTGATGTACCGACCACTCCCTAAGCGACCTTTCAACGGCCATAACCGCTATGGTAAGACGTGGTTTTCCGTCTCGGCCATCAGCCGATGCAGCATTGACGGCCAATCCGCTATTCAACCACGTCCCGCCCCCGGACTGATATGCGCTATCAGTAACATCTTTGGCATTGCTTGTCGTTATGAGCGTCTGGGAGGTGGAGCCGGTATAAGCTGTTCCGCCTGTCCCTGAACCGTCGCCTGCACTTCCGCCGCCGCTATCGCCGCCATTGCCACCGCAGGCGGTAAAGGTAATTACAACCAAAAAGATTAAAAACAGGTGCATTAGAAACTTCTTCATAACAGAACCTCTGTGATATTTTTAATGAACCGTTCCGGTTGCGTCCTAACGCGGAAGCACTGAACGATAAAAAAGAGGGGCAAGCCATTACTGGCTTACCCCTCTTTGAATCAAAACGGTTGTAACTAAGGCTATCTAATGCCTGCCTGCCTGCCTGCCTGCCTGCCTGTGCAATTAGTGTGCCGTGATGATATTTTCATGTTGGCCTGCATGTCCTTGCGGTGATAAAAAATATTACTATTTTTACAATATTATCATATTGCTTAGGTCTTGTCAAACGCTTTGCCCCATTTGCAGATACGATACCTCTGAAATGTTCGCCTTTTCTTTAGCATGCTCAATAGTCATGCTGACGAGATTCCCCTTGTCGTCTAAGTCAATATACAGGTTTTCCGATATCTCTTTCGTCTCAATAACCGTCTTATTTGAGAATTCAATGAGCGCCGTATCGGTATCGGAAAAATAGCGTATTTTCACTGTCCCTCCTTATAGCCGCGGTCAAAAAAGGCGTTATGAATCGTCTCTCCGTCTTCCAAAAGAACAACCCTTAGATACTTTCCAACCTCCTCGACGTAGCCCCATTTTCTTATCCTGCCGTCGGAGTGCACCTCATTTTTGACAGGGGCGGCAATGATTTTCAATATCCACTCATCTTTGATAAGCGCCCTGTCAGGCCGCTGTTTGACGTATAAGAAATACTGTGTACATTTCATAATGTTACCTCTTGGGGTTCAGGTTTGCAAGCCTGATTCGTAATCGTATCCGGGTTCAATTCAGGACTTCACCCTCCCCTCAACCTCATCACCATCTCCCTTGCGCCGCTGTCGTTCGGATTGAGCCTCAATACCGCCTCGAACTCGGCCAGCGCCTCGTTGGCCAATCCCTTTTTCAAGTATGCGGCCCCGAGGTTGTAGTGAGCGTCAACGTGGTCGGGCTTGAGCCTCAATGCGCTCCGATAACTAACGACGGCCCCGTCAATGTCGCCGGTCATCATGTATATGTTTGCAAGGTTGTTGTGCGCCTCAGGATAGTCGGGCCTCAGCCTGAGCGCCTCCTTCAACTCACTGGACGCTTCACTGACGCGCCCGTTGCGAACGTAAAGCACCGCAAGATTGTAATGGACATAGGGGTCGTCCGGATTGTTTGCCAGAGATCTTGAGTACGCCTCAGTCGCCTCGGCTATGCGTCCGGTCTTATAGTACAGGTCTCCGAGTCCGTTTTGCGCCTCCGCGCTTTGCGGGTTTATTCTATCAAGCACGAGCCTGTACTGTTCCTCGGCCTTGTCGAATGTCCCGGCCTGAGCATAGGCAAAGCCGAGACTGACGTGCGCCCTCGGATTGATTGGACTCTTCTTAACCACGTCTCCCCACAGGGTTATGTCGTCCTTCCACACCCTGTTCCTGAGATATGAAGAAATTGAGAGCGGTACTATGACGATCACAAAAAATACGGCCAAAGACTTGTAAAGGTTCAACCCGAATCGTTTGACGACATGGGCCGCCAGAGCGCCGACGGCCATAAATGCGCCGACCGAGGGCAGATAGAGCCTGTGCTCGTTCATCACGTCCTGAATCGGTATGAATGACGACTCCACTGAAAGGGTTATGAAAAACCAGAGCGCGCCGAACGCAATGATAAGTCCCAACGGCCTTTGTGCTCTTTTGGAGACGATGAAAAAAAATATCGCTGTAACGATTAAAGCGAGGATGAAGATACCAGAGGCTATTGTTCCAATATCGGGGAAGCCGTGCACCGGATGCAGCAGGTAGTCGAGGCTCTGATTCACAGGAAGGACGAGAAGCCGCATGTACGTTACTATGACCTTCATCTCCGTTAAAAAATAGCCCTGTCGCGACAGAAGGGTCAAGTCCTTTACCTGCCTTACCCTCATCTCCTCTGCTATGCCGCTCTCCGCTCCTATTCCCAAGAGATCCAAGGGGATGATGAGCAGGGCGATGAAAAAAGGCGCGGCGTAGAGCGCGCGTTTTTTCAGAGATTCGCGTCCGGTAAAAAAGGCGTACTCATAGAGTACGATGACTATTGGGAGAGTGGCGCTTATCTCCTTTGTCTTGAGCGCAAGCACGGCTGACAGTACGGCAGGGATATAAAAACGCAGCTTGACTCCGCCTCCCGTCCGCGCCTTGACGTACAGCAACAACGATAATAGGAAAAACAGAGTGGACAGGGACGCAAACCTTTGCGTTATGTACGTTATGGCCTGCGTCTCGATCGGGTGCGATATGAAGATAAAGGCGGCTGTCAGAGCGGCCATGTAACGCGCCTTGTCCTCCACAGCCTCTTTTATCACTGGAAAGACGCTGAGCGTTAAAAGGTAGACGAGAAAGGCGTTTGTGACATGGATGAAGGTATTGACAAGATGATAGCCTGCTACGTTCAGGCCGTTTATCTTATAGTTGAGCGCAAAGGAAAAATATCCGGCCCATCGCGTTCCGAGAGGCGGCCAGAAGCGAGTCAGGTCCCTTAGGAGATAGTTCTCTACGATATTGAACTTGTCGTCAAAGTGGAAGGTTGAATGGAAGGTGTTGGAGTATATGCCGAACCCGACGATACACAGGACACCGAATACGACCGGGGCTGCAACGGGTGAGCGTGCCTGCCCTCGTGTGTTTGAAGCGGGGGATGGTTTGGCCATAAAGCGGTTAAAGGCCGTGACCGTGAACCGTGACCGTAAAGGATTCGTTTTTACACGGTCAACGGTCACGGTTCACGGCCTTATATCCCTGTTATCGTATCGAGGAGCTTGCCGAGCTTGTCGCTTACTTCCTTTGTGTCAACGCCCTTTTTCCTGTAGATGACCTCGACGTCGGAGTAGCGCTCTATGGCATCCCTGAATTCGCTCTCCTTCTCGTACCTTACCGCCTCTTCAAGATACTTCTTCTCGGGCAAGGCGAAAAGGCCCTTGAGCTCCGAGCCGATCCTCTGTATCGCCTTTTCCTGTACCCTTTTCATAAGTTCGATGTCGGACGGGATATCGGCGCGTTTTGTGGCCACCTTGAACTCCCCAACGTCCACGCCATCGGTGCCGTCGTCAGCGGCCTCCTCGCGCAGTTCCACGATGCTCGTCGTAAGGAGCTTGCCCTTGGTGTCCACCACGCGGTAGCTTATGTTGGCGAGGCCGGTCTTCTTATAGAATATCACCTTGTACTTTATGTCCTCGAACACCGGTTTGTCTATATGGGTGGACGGTTGAGGCGATAGATTGGAAACGCCCTTTTCCTTGTCCTTGAGCCAGTAGTCGTACTCCGGGTTTCTCACCTTCTCCGTGCCTGTCTGCGCCCTGACCGTTTTTACCGTATCGCTTACACTGCTCTCCACCTTATAGTCGAGCACGTCTCCAAAGAGCATGTAATCGGCGCCGAGGAGGCTTAAGATATTCTCGCGTGATTTATCATCCATCTGCCCGGCTGTCTTGACCTCATACTCCTTGAGGAGCGTCTCCATGGCCTCGCGCTCCACGACCTTTATGTCCGGGGTGAGATTCTTATGCAGGAAAAACGTTATATTCGACGAGAATATCTTGCCGGACTCGGACGCATACCCGGGGCTTTTGAACGGCATCACGGCAAACCCCTTTATCGCCCTCTGGGTTATCTTCTCCTGCAGCGCGTTAAAACGCTTCTTCGCGCCCGCGAAGTTCGCGTCAACGTCCGTTACCATCTTCATCAACTGGAAGGCCAATCCGATGCTGCCCCTGTCCTCTTCCTTTTCAGCTGTCTTGACAAGCCCTTCAAGAAATCCGTGTATGGCCTTTGTCGGGACCTGCACCAAAGACCTGTCCTTGAACGGCAGGTCGCTGAAAAAGCTCTGCGCCGAGACGAAAGAACGGTAAGCCTTGAACGGTTGTGATGCGTCATAGTACTCGATGCCTTTTTTGAAGAGCATCGAAGCCGCCGCTATCTTCGTCTTGTTCAAAACCTGACGAACGGCGTCGGAGTCCGGGTATTTCAGCGCGGCCTGATAAAGCCTTATTGCCCTGTCGAAGTTCTCCTTCTTTACCGCCTCCTGCGCCTCGCTCACGAAGTAAGCCAAAGAGTCCTTGGAAGCCGCGTCCTCAAGCCTTTGAGCAACTGACGGATAGTCCGGGGAGATGTACTTCAACTCGCCGAGAAGCGTTACGGCCTCCCTCCAGTCCTCTTTTTCAACGGCGGAGGCGGACTTGATTGACAACTCTTCTGCCATAGCCTTTATCGCCTCGTCCGCCTTCTTTTTGGCGGATGAAGAAAGTTTACCGGCGGCGCTATAGCCGTCAACCGCCTTGACGCGCTTGCCCTCGGATTGAAGTTTGCCGGCCTCATCGAGCATACCCTTGACAATCGCCTCGGTCTTTGCCTTTTCAGCGTCAATGTCAACGACATACGGCTGGGTCTCGACTGTCGTATACCCGTAGTCGTTAAGCTCCTGAACGTCCTTGTAAAGGGCATCGGCAATATCAAGCGGCAGATAGCCGTTCACCTTGGAACCTTCAACCGTGCTTTTTACCTTGTCGAACACGGCGGAGCCTATCTTGTTTTTTACGTCGTCTCTCAGGGCGCATGCGGCCTCGCCGGGCCGCTCCTTACATAACCCGTCGAGTTTCGCGTAACTGGTCTTGAATTCGCCGGCAGTTACCCGTTCGCGTGCATCCTTGAGTCCTGCGTCGTAAGGCGTGGCGCAGGACGCTAAAATAAACATAGTACCAAGAAGGAGCGCGTGAAACTTCTTCATCGGAATACCTCCGGTATCACTTATGGAAGCCTGTAGGGCGGGCATTGCCACCCTACGAACTAGGGTCTTAATCCAATGACGGGTCGGCAAATCAATCAGAGTTTTCTTAGCAGGTTGCTGAAAAACTCAAAATGCCGTCATTCTCGCTGCGCTAAGCAATCTCGTCTCTTGGTAATTCAATGGGTTACGAGATTGCCACGTCGCAAAAGCGCTCCTCGCAATGACAGAAAAAGACTTTTCAGCAACCTGTTAGAGGCATCCGTCTACCTGCCCCTCGGCCTCGCCGGGGCCACGGCAACCTTCCTGCCCGATATGATGCTCTGGTGCATGAACTCTATGACCTTTTCAGCCGCGTCACGAGGCACCTCGACGAATGTAAAGGCGTCCAGTATCTTGACTCCCTGTATGGTTCGCTTGTCCATGCCGGTCTTTTTTGCTATCGCGTCAACTATGTCGTTGACGCGGACGCCCTGCTCTTTGCCGATGGTCATGAAGAGCCTTGCCATGCCGGACGGCGCGCCCGTCTCGTCAAGAGAGGCGCCTCCGGTCTGCGCGGCCTGTTCCCCGCTCCCGAAGCCCTCAAGCTGGAACTTCAATAACGCGGCAACTACGTCCACCGGTTTGATATCGGCCGTCAACTCCTCGGCCAGCCGTAGGAACTGATCAAAACGCTTGTCGTCTATGAACTCGTCTACCTTTTCCTTGAGCGAAGCCACGCGCGCGCTCATGACCTCCTGCTTTGAAGGGAGCCTGCCGCGTTTTATATCGGCCTTTGAAACGGCCTTGATGAGCCTTAACTGTTTTTCCTCCCTCGGGCTTACGAAGGTGATGGCAACTCCCTCCCTGCCAGCCCTGCCGGTCCTGCCAATCCTATGGACATAGGATTCCGGATCCTGCGGTATGGAGTAGTTCACCACGTGGGATATATGGCTTATATCAAGCCCCCTCGCCGCCACGTCCGTGGCCACGAGCACGTCCACCCTCGACTCCCTAAACCTCTTGAGCACCAACTCCCTTTGCGCCTGAGTGTAGTCGCCGTGCATCCCGTCAACCCCGTAGCCGCGAAGCTTGAGGTTCGAGGCCACGTCGTCCACTTCGCGCTTGGTGTGGCAAAAGACGAGGAAAACGCCCGATGCGTCCGAGTCTATGAGCCTTGATAGCGCCTCTATCTTGTCGCCCTGCTTTACCTCGTAAAAAATCTGGCTTATCTTGGAGGCGGTAAGCGTGTCTCCGGTTATGCGTATCCTGTGAGGCTCCTTCATGTAGCGCTTGCTTATCTTGACTATCGCGTCCGGCATGGTCGCGGAAAAGAGCATGGTCTGGCGCTCTTTCGGCGTGGTCTCCAGTATCTTGGTGATGTCGTCTACAAAGCCCATGTCGAGCATCTCGTCGGCCTCGTCAAGCACAACGACCTTCACGTCCTTGAGGGAGAGCGTCCTTCTCTCAAGGTGGTCAATGACGCGCCCCGGCGTGCCGACGACGATATGAACGCCTTTTTTAAGGGCGTTTATCTGCCGCTCTATCGAAGTGCCGCCGTATACGGGCAGGGCATGGAGCTTTTTTACCGCGCCGAGTTTGTTCATCTCCTCCGCGGCCTGCACGGCAAGCTCCCTTGTCGGCGCAAGGATTATTGCCTGCACCGTTGTCGCGCCGCGCTCGATCTTATCAACTATCGGGATGCCGAAGGCCGCCGTCTTGCCCGTGCCGGTCTGCGCCTGTCCTATAACGTCCTTGCCGGTCATAAGCACTGGTATGGTCTTTGCCTGTATTGGCGTAGGCACCTCGAAGCCCATCTTGGCAACGGCCTTCAAGACCTCTGCCCCTAAACCGAAATCCTCAAAACTCTTTACATTCTCTTCCAATTTTCCTCATCTCCTTAAATTGTGTTTGCAATTGTTATACCACAAATCCTTGCAAAAGCAACACCTACCTGCAATCTATCATCCTCGCGCCGGTCGGTCTCCATGCAGGGGATATGACGTTGCTTTCCAGCTTGTCATCATTGAGCACGGCCCACGTAAGGGTTGACGAGCCGAACGCCTCGTTTATAGAATCCATCGCCTCAAGCGCCTTGTGTCTTTTCCCGCCTCCCTGAAAAAGTTCAAGCTGGCCTTCATCCTTTGCCACCCCGGATACTGTAACGCCGACAAGCCTCACCGCCATTGCAAGGCGGATGGAGTCCAACATGGCCGAGGCCGCGGCGGTTATGACGCGCTCGTCATTTGACGGCATGGACAGACGCGCGCGCCTCGTGAACGTATTGAAATCAGAGTACCTCAACGTAAGCTGCACGGCGCTGCCCATGAGTCCGTGTCTTCTCGCCCTTTTTGCAACCATTGAGGAGAGTTTGAAGATATGCCATTTAACGGCCGACTTATCGGATATGTCCGACGGCAGGGTATGCGAGTGTCCGATGCTCTTGACCTCGGGATCCACCGGCACAACGACGCCCTCGTCAATCCCCTGTCCCATGAGCTTTAGCCTTGTCCCGATTATGCCGAAACGTCTTTTCAATATGCCTTCGGGAAAACGGCCGAGCGCGCCGCACGTCCTTATGCCAAGGCCCTCAAGTTGACTGGTGAGCGAGGGGCCTATGCCGCAGAGCTTCCCTACCGGCATATCTTCAAGCACCTTGCCCACGTCCGAGCGTTTTATAACGACTAAACCGTCCGGTTTTTGCATGTCGGATGCCAGCTTTGCAAGGAGCTTATTCGGCGCAATGCCGATGGAACATCTGATGCCGATGGCATCCTTTATCTTCCGCTTTATCTCCTTTGCCGCATGCTCTGCCTCGCCGAGGAGCGCCTCTGTTCCCGTCATGTCAACGAAGGCCTCGTCAATGGAGTACGGCTCGACCACCGGGGAAAATCCGCTTAATATATCCATCACCCGCATGGATGCGCCGATGTATTTACGGTTGTCGCCAACGACGAATATCAGTTCCTTGCACACCTTTTTGGCCTCGTACCTGTTCATGCCGGTCTTTACGCCGAAGCGTCTTGCCTCATAAGAGGCCGTGGTTACGACGGTCCTGTGGCCTGAACCCACGACCGCTATCGGCTTGTTGCGAAGGCCCGGGTTTTCATGTTGCTCTATGGACGCGAAAAAGGCGTTCATGTCAACGTGCATTATCGTTCGATTATGGTTCATTGGTATTACCTTTTATACCATACTTTGCCTTATATTATAATATCCGGTATCATTACGCTCTGGAGAACAATCAAAATGAAAACAATCCTCGTTATAGACGACGACCCGGATTTGAGGGCCAACCTTGCATGGATGCTGGAAAAAAGCGGATATGCCGCGGATGAGGCCGCTGATGGAACCGAGGCCGTTGCCAAGATCGCCTCTAAGGAGTTCGACGTAGCTCTCATCGACATGGTTCTGCCGGGCACAGACGGGCTTGACCTGTTAAGGGAGTTGAAAAGGGCCAAACCCCGGGTCAAGGCCGTCATGATCACGGCCTTTGCAACCGTTGAAAGCGCGGTAAAGGCCATGAAGGCGGGCGCGAGCGACTACATATCCAAGCCGTTCACCATCGAAGAACTCCTTACCCTCATAAGACGGATATTCGAGGAGATACGGTTTGAAAAGAACATGGGCGCGCTCAACATGGACAACGCCCTCACAGCGATAGCAAATCCGATACGCAGGAGGATAATACTCATGTTGCTGGACAACCCCGGTGCGCGCCTGATGGATATATGCCGCGAGATAGGCATAGAGGAACACACCAAGGTCGTATTCCACCTGAATATGCTTATCGAGTCCGGGATAGTCGAACGGAACAAGAGGCTCTATTCGCTTACACATTACGGCATGAAGACGATAGAGACGCTAAAGGACGCTGAGAGACATCTTTTATGACGACTGAAAAGCTTATAAGCATAAGGCTGATGAAGTGCTTCCCCGTGTATATAGAGAAGAACTATGGGCCTGACGCGGCGATCGAGTATCTCAAGCGCACAGGCCTTACGAGCGAACAACTCAACGACCCGGACCTCTGGATTACGTGGGAACAATACATCAGGATGATCGACGAGTTGGTCAAGTTTACCGGAGACCAATCATCCCCTTTTGAGGCCGGCAAATACGCGTCGGCTCCAACTATTTTACATGAGGCGTGGCATCTCATATTCGCCAACCTCGTTGACATGAAGACCATGTTCAGGACGCTCGTCAAGATCAACCCGATGTATAATCGCACCGCGGACTGGGAGATCATAGAGCTTACCCGAACCTGCGTCAGGCTCAGGATAAAATGGAGGCACGGGATACGCACAACCAAGGCGTCGTGCCTTAACAGACAGGGGATGATCGGCGCAACCACCACGATGTTCGGAATGCCGCAGGCTAAATCAAAAGAGTTGCAGTGCCAGTCCGACGGATACGATTCCTGCGTCGAGGAGTATGAATGGCGCAACAGACCGCGCCGCGTCTTTACGCCGGCACTGACCGTTGCGGGAGCGGTTGTTGCCGCGGCCATAACCGGGCTTTCTCACGCGGCCGTTGATCAATGGTTCTTCGCGGCCTCAATCGTGCTTATCGCCTTTCTCACCGGATTCGTAATTGACAACGCGAAGATAATGGCCGCATCCAACAGGATAAACGCGGAGCAGAACAAAGAGATGGAAGGACTGGTGAAACGGCTTGAAGACAGGTATGAAGAACTGAAAAAAACAACTGAGGAAAAACAGAAGATAGAAAGAGAGCTTTACAAGACCAGACAGGTCGAATCGCTCGGCGTCCTCGCGGGCGGCATAGCGCACGACTTCAACAACATACTCGGCACAATACTCAGCCATGTCTCAGTGGCTAAGCTCAACCTTGCCGCGCCCGACAAGGCCATGAGGCATCTGGAGGCCGCTGAAAAAGGCTTCATAATGGCAAAGAGATTGACCGGGCAGATGCTCACCTTTTCCAAGGGAGGCGCGCCGGTCAAGGAGGCAATCAGCCTCAAGGAACTTATAACCGACTCGGCTGATTTCGCGCTGAGAGGATGGAATACGCGGTGCGAATACTCCATACCGGACGATCTATGGACAATCGTCGCGGACGACGCTCAGATAAGCCAGGTCATAAGCAATCTGGTCATAAACGCCTGTCAGTCCATGCCCGACGGCCATAGAGCAATCCGTATAAGGGCTGAAAACGCATCGCTTGAGACCGGCGAGGCCGTCCATATCTCCATTGAAGACAACGGCACAGGGATATTGCCTGAGAATCTTGAAAAAATATTCAATCCGTTCTACACGACAAAGCCCTCAGGGAGCGGCTTGGGACTCAGTATAGCCGATTCCATCATAAAAAAGCACGACGGACGGATTACGGTCGAGTCAAGGCCGGGCAAAACGATATTCCATATATATCTGCCCGCGTTGGAATACGCCGCTCAAGAAAAGGCTTATGTGAAAGAGCGCAACGTCATTTACAAGGGCGCGGGCAAGGTGCTTGTAATGGACGACGACAAGGCATTCTCAAACGCGATACGCGAGGGCCTCATGGAGTTGGGATATACGGCCGACGTTACGCCGGACGGGGCAGAGGCAATTGATAAATACCGCAATGCCAATGAGACCGGAGCAAGGTATGACGCCGTTATAATAGACCTTGCCGGCAAGGGCGGCTTGAGCGGACAAGAGACCATGCAAAGGATCCTTGAAATAGACCCCGGCGCCGTCGGCATAATATCAAGCGGCTACTCGAACGAGCCGGTGATGTCGAACTATGGCGGATACGGCTTCAAGGCAATGCTCGTAAAACCGTATTCGATATCGAAACTGAGCGAGACGCTGCATAAGCTCGTGAAGACTTGATCTACGGAAAACAAGTTGAAATTGGGTGACAGTTGTGTATACAATAGAGACACAAGCGGAGGGTATCTTATGAAATTCGTAAGCGTTCGGGATCTCAGGGGCAGATCCGCCCAAGTATGGAAAGAACTGCCGGAAGAAAGAGAGATGGTCATTACAAGCAACGGCAGGCCAGTGGCCATTCTTTCGGCAATAACCGAAGCAAACCTCGAAGGAGCACTGTCGGCATTCCGGCAGGCGCGCGCAATCGAGGCCGTTGCCGGCTTACAACGGCAATCCGTCAAACAAGGGATGGACAAAACCCCTATGGCGGAGATAGAGGCTGAAATCAAGGCCGTCCGCAAAAGACGCGCAAAATGAATATCGTCCTGGACACCAATGTCTTAGTCTCAGGACTTTTATCGCCATTCGGGCCATGCGGCGAGATCGCGCGCATGGTTTCTTCGGGCGAGTTGACCCTCTCATTCGATGCCCGTATTATTTCAGAATACTACGAAGCGCTTCAACGCCCTAAGTTCAAATTCAAAGAGGACAACGTTACCGCGCTCCTTGAACATGTTGAATTCCGAGGGAAGACCATAGCGTCCTCTCCTTTGCCTTATTCGCTTCCTGACTTGGACGACCAACCTTTTATTGAGGTTGCTGTTGCAAGCCACGCAGTATGCGTTGTTACGGGAAATCTCAGTCATTTTCCAGCCGA
This sequence comes from Deltaproteobacteria bacterium, assembly GCA_016213015.1. Classification (GTDB taxonomy): domain Bacteria; phylum Desulfobacterota; class GWC2-55-46; order GWC2-55-46; family GWC2-55-46; genus JACRCE01. The sequence continues at coordinate 40,657 of JACRCE010000022.1, forward strand.
ACTCCGTCATGGCGTCAAGGTCTTTCCCCCAAGCGGCTTTCTATCCTTCTACAAAAAGTGGAACAGGACGAAAAAACGCACAAAAAGCCGCTCTTGATGCCTTATCGCCATGCGTTGCGTAGCGCCCCCTTCCCATAGGATGTTAATAAATCTTCACAAAAGCCGCGTTTCGTCAATATAAATTTTAATGAATCTCCCCGCCGGATACCCTAAGATAATCTCATAGGGATAATCCACGCTGCGCCGTTGTTCATCCTGACGCCGGAATATGCGCCTGTCGGCCTTTTTCAAAATACCACTTTCGGGTGATTGTAAGCGCCGGCCATTATAGTAAAATTTACTACCCTCATATATCCATTGAAGCGATTTTCATCGCCTCAGATTTCGTAGGAACAATAATGTCAACGCCGAAAAACAACGACTATGACGGAAAAAAAGATGTGGAAGCCATCCAAAGACACATGCAACGGATGTTCGACGATTTTGATTTGAGCAGGAGGGAAAGGGAGCTTGCCGTGCTCGTTGTACAGGGGCACACCAACAAACGGATAGGAGAACAGTTATTCATCTCCGAGCATACCGTAAAGGCCCACCTTAAAAAGATTTTTCATAAAGTCGCGGTCAAGAACAGAGGCGAGTTTACGGCAAAACTGTTTGCGCTCAAGAGTATCGGGGCCGAGAGATGAAACGTTTGGCATTCATCTGCGCGCTTATCTCCATCTTGTCCGGCAACGCATGGGCAACGGGCGGGGTCTTTCCTCAGACCGAGCACGGCGGAACAGACGCGCAGTATCCTGATCGCGCCTCAAGCACGACAAGCCCGGGCGCGGGCAACTCCCCTGATGGCGTTACCGGCGTCAACCGCGGCAGGGTTGCCCCATACACCGGCTCCTACGAAGACCCGTCCAACTACGACGCCGGCAAATACCTTTCCGGCGAATGCAACCACTGCCACGAGCCGCACGCCTCGTTCGGAGGAGGCGAACCCGTGCCGAACTGGGGTTCGCACGGCGCAACCGGGGCAGGCCCTGACAAGTATCTGTTGTTCAAAGATTATGACGACAAGTGGACAAGGACCGAACTGTGCGGTTTTTGTCATAATGAGACAGACCCGGACGCGAACGGGATAACAGGAGACACGCCTTTCGACTACAGCTTCAAGGGTGTAACCAAGTTCCAAGGAACCGCGCACTTCGCGCCGCCCGGGGGACGTAACCCGGTCCAGTGGCCGGGCGGCCAGTACGGCTCTACCTATCCGGCAAAGTCTTCGTGGGAGGCCGGAACCTGCGTCAACTGCCACACCCCGCATGGCTATCCGTACAGCTCAAGCGAAGTAACCGCGTCAACGGGTACGCCGTATCCCAAACAACTCGTGGAGCTTGCGGACATAAACAACAAAAACCCCTCCACCTCGCCCATAACCACGTGGCCTAATGTTTCAGGACGCGACCCTGTTGACGCGGAAGACCTGTGCTTCACCTGCCATGACGGAAGTCCGGTTATTAACAACGACCTTGCCACCTATAATGGATATGCGGGCCAGACCAGTATAAAGGCCGCCTTCGAACAGACCTACCATCATCCGGTAAAAGACTCTGAACAGACCGGCAAGACATCATACTACCATGCAGACGCGGCTACGCCTATAAACGTTCATTACGCCGTTGAGTGCACCACCTGTCATAACCCGCACCTCGCCTCTGGCAGGTGGGACGATGCAACGAGCGCGTGGGGAGGGCCTACGCCGATCGTGCTCCCCGGCGTAACTCAGTCGCTCTACCTCTCGAACCCGGCCACCTATCCCTACCAATGGCCGCCTTCATCATGGGGACTTTCATACCAGCCCGGGGACCTCTGGGGAGACGACCCGGAAGAGAAGATGAACGCGCTTCTTGCCCGGTTTCCCAACAAAGGCACGGGCGGGTGGCAGTTCAACATAGACAGAGGGTATTCAGAGGGCGCGACAAACATGCCCTTTGACCAGTATGCAAAATACCAGCCGCCATTGGGCAACACAGGGTCAGGGCAATTCTCGCCCGACGGGAACACCCTGCCCGACTATATAACCTTTTGCCTCGACTGCCACCAGCACAAGGTGGGCACGCATATGCCGATATACTGGGGAGGCGGATTTCCGCCTGGCGTGAACGCGGCACAGTGCGACGGCTCATGGCCTTATGATTGCGTTACGGCCTCGAGCTGGGAGCCGCACGGCTTCGATTCGGCGAACACCTCGCCATTTGCCTGTTGCGACGTCGCGGGATGGAAGGGATGCGACGACATGGACACCAACGCGTCCAGTCCTTTTTACGGGATGCCGAGAGGCCGAGGCTACGACGTATTTACCAGATGGCCGTTCGAGATGGCCGACAGGATCGCCGGAATGAACTTCGTGCTCGCTTGCACCGACTGCCACGAGCCGCACGGCTCGCAGAACTCAAGCTTGTTCAGGGGTGTTATAAACGGCAGCGTCTTGGCTTCGATGTCGCACAACAACATCTGCAACGCCTGCCACTGGTATTACGGCGGTGAGATGACATACAACACCTGCACAAGCTCGGAGACCTGTTGCAAGGGGTGCGCCACGGCCTCATGCCACTTGACTCAGTCGCTCCACCGCATAGACAACAACGACCTTGGCGGCGGCGTCGTGCTTTACTCAAAGACATGTCCCTCCGACCCGGTAACCTTCGACATGTCGAGCGCAAACGATACCTCCGGCAAACTGCTGGGAACGGCTTACAATAGCCCTTTGAGCGGCGGCTGGTTCAAGGGCAACGGCAAGGGCAACTCGACAGGCACATATATAAAGCCGAACAACGACGGGTATCAGACCTGCCTCCTTGGAGGCGGCGTACATGAGGTCAACGGGTATAAATATGCCTCTACCATGACGATAGAGGCCCGGATTGACACTCATCGCACCGGGACCTACGACCCTAACGGCAACGGCCTCGACGCCGAGGATTATCCGATAGGGTACGGAGCTTCCGCGTCCAACGATTCCAATTTCAGATATATATTCAGCCGGACGGGTGCGACTGGGATGAACTATGCCTTACAGATATTCAGGCCTGATCCGCAGACTCAGGGCTCCTCAGGCTGCGGAAACTCCTATGGCTGTTACCCAGGCTACGCCGCTATTCCGGACAGGGTGGCCTCCATAGCCCTCTGGATGGGTTATTACAGGTCTACAGCCCCCAACTGGGGGGTAAGACGCATCGTCACCGACTTCACCGCCTGTCCAATAACCAACGACCACTACTACAAGATACGGGCGGTCGTGGATTCGAGCGCGTCCGTGTCGGGACATGCGCCTCCCGGCAACATATACATGGATGACCAGGGCACCGACTGCAACGGCGCCGGTGAATTATGGACAGGCTTCAGAAACTGCACTGATGCGGACCAGTCGCAACTTTCAGTGTCAGGCACGGCCTGCTGTAATGATGCCGGATGCGAATTCTCCTCATGCACCTATTCGGTAGGAAACGAAATGCAGGTGTCCTACACGCCGGACCCGAGCGCGCCGGCGGGTTGCAAGCTTGCGTATGCCATCGGGGCAGAGAGCAGCTATTTGGGGCTCAACTATTATACAGGGAGCACATGCGCTCCTAAGTACGTAAGGGTGTTCAACGGCAGTATAGACTACGTTACCTTCAAGAACTCAGCCGACTACTCCGGCATAGATTATCCGAGCCCGCCGTAAAAGGTTATCGGTTTAAGGAAGATTATTCTTTCACCTTCACGGATAACCGATAACCTCTCAACCACGCCAGCCCATACGCCGCCTCACCTTTTGCCCCGCGTGGTTGCGTCTTTCGTCCCCTCCTGTTTTGCGTCGGTCGCGCCGAGTCCGTGGCTTATCGAGCGCTTCTCCTCCGAAGGCCCTAAGCGGCTCAAGAGCCTTGGTACCAGCGTTATCGCAAGGATGATTATTATCGGTATGAGCGCTATCAGCAGTATCTTTACGGCGTTCGGCAGTTTCCTTTTGGTTTGAGATGCATCTTTCTCACGGGCAACGGTTTTTTCAGCCTCCTCCTTATTCCAGAAGACCTTGTAGACCTTGAACTCCTCGTCCTTGCCCTTGAGCGCCGTTGTCTTGATGAAACGGCATAAGACCTCCGTCTTGTCCGTCATCGAATCGTAAGTTTCCTCGGATATATACGCCTCGCCTGGATTTGCCGTTGTCTCAAAGCGCGAGGCCGTGTTCACGACGTCGCCGAAGACGTCGTTTTTTTCGATTATGCACTCTCCGGTGTGAAGCCCGACGCGCATGAGGATCGGGGTACTGGTTTTTTTTGTAACGTTGTATCCGTCGATCTCCTTGAGGATGTCGCGCGCCGCCCGTACCCCGTCCTGCGCGCTTTCAAAGTAGGAAAGCGTGCCGTCTCCCATGGTCTTTACGAGCACGCCGTTAAAGCGGCCTATTATCGGAAATATTATATCGTTGTGATGTTTTATGAGAAGCCTGCTTGAAAGGTCTCCCTCCCTGTCGGCAACCGAGGTGGAGCCTTTCAGGTCTGTGAACATGACGGTAACGCGCCTTGTGAACTTCTCCTTGAAAAGGTTGTCCATCTCCTCTTTTTTTTCAAGGAATCTGTCGATGTCATTTTCGGGGTGAGGTTCTTGAGGGGCCTTATTTGCGTTGTCGTCGGGCATATACGCACTATTTCTTCTTTAAGCCTTTTTGGACGCCGGGCTTCGGCTCTGTCTCAAGGCCGACTTGAGCAACCGGCTGTTTTGAACGCGGCGCGGAGTGGCATTTGAAGCAGTTTCTCAACGGAAAGGCCACCTTGTCATGGCATCTGCCGCAGTACTGTCCGCGCC
>JACRCE010000111.1 GCA_016213015.1 Deltaproteobacteria bacterium
GGAAGCTCTGATTAATTCGCCGACCCGTCATTCTCGCGCAGCGTAGAATCTCGTCTTCAAGGAAATCAACAACTTAGAGATTGCCGCGCCGCGAAAGCGCGGCTCGCAATGACAAAATAAGAATTAATCAGAGCTTCCTTAAATGAGACGCGAGGCGATTAAACAATGGCGATTAATATAGACGGAGAGGATCTGAAGCAAGGAGTAATGGGTCTTGTAATCGCCGTAGTTGAAATATTGAAAGACGCCCTCAAACATCAGGCCGTAAGGCGCATGGAGGGCGGGACACTCAGCGCGGAAGAGATAGAAAGGCTTGGAGCGGCCCTGATGGGGATAGATAGGGCGGTTGACGAGATAAAGGAGGAATACGGCGTCAAAGAGGCCGTGTCAGCGGTAAGAAAAGGGTTGGACCAAGCGCTGAACGACGTCTTCCTCGCGGCCACTCTTACAACGGGGCAAGGCATTGAAACCCGCGTACCCAGTGAGACGGGCAAGAGAAGAGCATGATGAAGAAATCCCTAAAGAGATTGAAACGCCGTAGACGGTTCTATGCGTGGATAGGCGGGTGCGGGGTGACGGCCATGATAGCCGGTATCGGACACGATATCCGCGCCGGGCGTTCCCTTGAGCGCCTGACCACAGCCGATGAGGCCGTAAAATTGGGGGCAACTATAGACTCCATCGAGGCCCGGATCGATCAACTCCATGTCGAGAGGGTCGTGGCCGGCATCATCGACTGCGAGTCTGGGGGGCGGCATGACGAGTTATGGGGGGATGGCGGCAAGAGTTACGGCGTCGCGCAATTCAACGAGGAGACTTTTCACCGATTTGCCGCGAAGGCCGGCATGCCGCACCTCGAATGGAAAGACCGCGATGACCAGATAACCCTCTTGCGTTGGGCGGTGGTGAACGGATTCGGCCGGTCATGGTCATGTTACGGCAAAGCGATGACGGGGTAACGACGCGAATTGACGGGCCGAAAAGCGTTTAACGGAGGCGGACTCGATGGCATTGAGGATGGAAGACGCACAAGCCAAAGGGCGCGTGTCGGGAAATCAAGGCGGCTCCACGGGCAAATATATCTACTGCGTCGTGGAAGACGTGCGCGCTGACTTCGCATTCACAGGCATGGATGACGAACGCCTCACCACGGTAAGCCGCGATGGGCTGTCAGCGGTGGTTCAGGACGGCGCGCGGCGGCTCTACGGTAAAGACAACGGAGTTTTGCGGAATCTGGCAATCGCCCATCATAAGGTGGTGGACGCGGCCGCAAAGATGTGCGGCGCCTCCTTGCCGTTTTCTTTCGGGAACGTGGTTACGGGTAACGAGCGCGATACGCCGGAGGAGCGCATCTCGGCCTGGCTCGGGCGCAATTACGGCGCCCTTAAAGGAAAACTCGAAAAGGTCAGGGGCAAGGCCGAGTACGGCGTGCAGGTTTTATGGGATACGGAGGTCATGGCCGCTAAGCTGATAGATGAATCACCGGAGTTGAAGAGGCTCTCTTGCGCGGCAAGGGGATCATCCCCCGGCACGGCCTTCATGTATGGAGAGAAGCTCAGGATGGCGCTTAGGCTGGAAACCGAGGCGATGGCCGATGAGCGTTTCAGGACATTTTATGGCCGTATAAAAAAGACGGTCGCCGAGATAAAGGTTGACGGCATAAAAAATGGCGACGGCGTTGAACGTATGCTCTTGAACCTCTCCTGTCTCGCGCGCGGCGATGAGGCCGAGGAGCTTGGCGCTCTCCTTGACGACGTTGAAAGGGAAGGCTTCACGGTGGTTTTTACGGGGCCGTGGCCGCCCTATTCCTTCGTGTGAAAGGCCGTGATGCGTGAACCGTATAAAAACGGATTTTTTACGGTCACGGTTCACGGTCACGGAACACGGTATTTAACTATGAAACCTGCAAGGCGCCCTGATTACAATCTTAGCGACGTGCTGGACAGGCTCTTGGATAAGGGCATAGTCATCAATGCCGAACTCGTTATTTCAGTCGCTGGGATACCACTTGTCGGCGTCGCGTTGACGGCGGCAGTGGCGGGAATGGAGACTATGTCGGCTTATGGGGTCATGGGAGATATGGACAAAAGGGTCAGAGAGCGCAAAACGATCGTGACCGTGTAACGGTCTTTCAGGAGCGCATATGTCAAAGACAATAGGCATAGACCTCGACACGACCTTTTCAGTAGTCGCGCACCTTAATGCCGGAAGGCCCGAGGTCATACCGGGAAAAGACGACTCGGCCCTTACCCCCTCTGTCGTTGGGATACGCAAGGACAAAAGCCGGGTGGTTGGGCGGGCCGCAATGCTTCAGGCGGAGGCCAACCCCGATGGCACCGTCTTTTCCATAAAGAGGCGGATGGGGAGGAGACGGTATTCCCCGCTTAAGGCACACGAGGACAAGCTTGACTCTAACGGTCTTACACCTGACGAGCACGCCGTAAGACATATCAAGAGACGTATGGGCACGGACTATCGAATAATGATAAACGGCATGGAGTATACGCCGGAGGAGATATCGGCGGCTATCCTTAAAAAACTCAAGGACGACGCCGAAGGGTACCTCGGCGAGAAGATAGACAAGGCCGTCGTGACCGTGCCGGCCTACTTTAACGTCTCCCAGCGTCAGGCCACCATAGACGCCGGCGTCATCGCCGGACTCGACGTGATAAGGATAATTGACGAGCCTACGGCGGCGGCCCTCGCTTACGGACTGGAGATCGAGGACGTCCAGACCGTTATGGTGTGGGACCTCGGCGGCGGGACGTTCGACGTCTCCATACTGGAGCTTGGGGCCGGGTTGTTCGAGGTCAAGGCCGTATCAGGCGATACGCTTCTCGGCGGCGACGATTATGACCAACGGATAGCCGATCATCTGGTCTCTGAGCTTAAAATGGAGACCGGCATTGACCTCGCCGGAGATGCGGCCGCCATGATACGGATCAAGGATATCGCCGAAAGGGCCAAGATGGAGCTGGCCGAAAGCGAGGTCGCGGCCATAGACGTGCCCTTTACCGGTGATAACGGCGAACGCAGGCGTTTTGAGACCTTTCTTACAAGGGGCGGGTTTGAGAAATTGACATCCGGCCTTTTGCACAGGATGATTGAGCCGACCGAGCAGGCGCTCAAATGTGCCGGACTTGAACCATCGGATATAGACCGTGTCTTGTTGGTCGGTGGCTCATCAAGGATGCCTCAGGTCAGGCGGCTTTTAAGGGAGCTTATGGGAAAGGAGCCTTACGCCGATATCAATCCGGACGAGGTCGTGGCCATGGGCGCGGCCATCCAGGCCGGTATCCTGACCGGACAGATTAAGGGAAAGATACTAATAGACGTCATACCCATCTCGCTGGGCATAGAGACCGAAGGGGGGGGCTACGTGAAGATTATGGAAAAAAACACGCAGATTCCAGCGTCGAGAAGCCGTATCTTCACCAATTCGGCGGATGATCAGGGGTCGATGAATATCCATGTGCTCCAGGGCGAAAGGGCCTCTGCCGCAAGCAACATGACCCTCGCCAGATTCGACCTCTGCGGCATCTCGGCGGGCAAGAGGGGCGACGCCTTTGTCGAGGTAAGGTTCGATATCAATGCGGACGGCATCCTCAATGTGTCGGCAAAAGACCTTCAGACGGAAATCTCAAGCGCCCTGCGCGTGAGCCCCAGGTTTTTTGGGCTGACGGACTCGGAGATTAATCGCATGAAGGGCGAGGCGCAAGACTGCGCGGAGAAAGACCGGACCGAGCTTGAGCAGGCAAAGGCCGTCGTAACGGCCAGGAGTATGATCTCGGCGGCAAAAAGGTTCGTCGAGGAATCCGGCTGCCCGGGCTCGAGAAAGGAGTTCGTTCCGGCGCTTATAAAGGAGCTGCATGCCTCTATCCTGAAGGTGGAGTCCGCCCTGGCGCAGGGCGACCGGGTATTGACGGAAGCGATGACCGCTGAACTCGAAAGACGGATTAAGGCCATGGACATGGCCGGTAGAGGAGGGTTTGAGAAAATGCCCGATGATAGACCCTCACTGCCGCATCCCGCATAGGCGCAGGTTATCCGGTAAGGTAAAGGCAGTTATAGGTTATCACTTTAAGAATATAATTTTTTACCTTTACCGATAAATGATAACCGTAATCAGAGCTTCCCTAACCGTTTCCGGGATTTTTCAGCTCACTAATAGAGGAAGCGCAAATGGTGCGCGGTATCCCGCCCAAGACGATATTGAATAAACTGAGGGAAGCTATCGAGGTCCCGGCCGCTGATATTCCCGCAAAACGGCGCGGCCCTTTTACGTCCTCCAAGCGGCCCAGGGAATGGGTCTACGAAACAAGGCCGGTCTTCAAAAGATTGATAAAGGAACCCCTCGTAGACGTCTTCAAGGAGGCAACGGAAGTGCGCATCATCATCGACCTTGGAGGTTTCAGCCGGGGGGAGGTGGACGTCGACATAAAGACCGACAGATACGTTATTACCGCCGCGTGCGGAAAAGAAACGTTCAAGGAAGAGATACTTCTTCCAAAGGACGTCGATACGGTCAACACGGAAGAGCATTTTAGAA
>JACRCE010000110.1 GCA_016213015.1 Deltaproteobacteria bacterium
CTAAAATCAAGGATTTGCAATGAATCCGAGGTTTCAGGGCTTCTTATATCACCCTTCTGTAAGTGGTATTAAGTAGCATTAAGTGTTACGAAGTAGTATCAAAACTGTGGTAGATTTCGTGATTTGCCTGTGGATAAGTCAACTTTCGTGACCCTTTTTGTGATACCAGATTGATACTCTATCATCTAATTAAAAAAATTATATTAGGTAGAGGTATTTACCTTTGACACACTATGCGTTGCAAGATGGCACAATTACATAGCATGATACATCGCTATTTAATAGATTGACATCTGAGCCCGGTTTAAGTAAAAAGAATGTATGAGCAAATTAACTTCCTTAGAGATTTGCGCTGGTGCTGGCGGGCAAGCTCTTGGTTTAGAGCTTGCTGGTTTTGAACATTTAGCGCTAGTTGAAATTGAAAAGAACGCTTGCTCAACATTACGTATTAACAGGCCGGGGTGGAATGTTATCGAAGGCGACTTAAGGCAATTCAGTGCATCAAGCTTTAAAAGAGTTGGTTTGCTGGCTGGCGGAATTCCGTGTCCGCCTTTCTCAAAGGCTGGTAATCAATTAGGGGACAGGGATGAACGAGACTTGTTCCCCGATGCTATCCGCCTTGTCGATGAATGCAGGCCACAGGCGTTGATGATTGAAAACGTCCGGGGTCTGCTTGATGCGGTCTTTGACGACTACCGTAACAAAGTAGAGAAGCAGCTAAAGAAGCTCGGTTATGTGCCGGGCTGGCGTCTGTTCAACGCTTGCAACTTCGGCGTTTCGCAGCTTCGTCCGCGCGTGATTTTCGTTGGCATCCGCAAGGATGTAGCCGACAAGTACGCTTGGCCAGTATCGCTGGATACTGAACCGCTGACTGTCGGCGAACTGTTGCACGATCTTATGAAAGCGAACGGCTGGCGTGGCGTTGACCGTTGGCGCGAACAGGCGAATAGCATCGCCCCTACCCTAGTCGGCGGTTCAAATAAACACGGAGGGCCAGACTTGGGGCCGACTCGCGCAAAGAGAGCGTGGGCCTCTCTCGGCGTGGATGGCCATGGCCTTTGGGATGAAGCTCCTTCATGTGATTTTGTCGGCATGCCACGGTTGACAACTCGCATGACGGCACGCATTCAGGGCTTCCCGGATGAGTGGCAGTTTTCTGGGCGCAAGACAGCGACTTACCGGCAGATCGGGAACGCCTTTCCGCCTCCGGTCGCTAAAGCGGTAGCAAGGCAAATTTTCGCCGCCCTGTCGACCAAGCGCATTTTCAAGGTGGCGTGATGATGACTCCCACTAAGTTTGTAGAAGCCCGCAAGGCCTATCACGCGGCACTATTGAAAACCGTTTTGACCGTCAATGCGTCAGGGGTCGCCAGCAACGCCGACAAGGACAACCGGGCTAGCGTTAAGATTGCGGCCGGTATCGCCGAATTACTCAAGGCGGAAACCCTATCCGAACGATTGGCCGGACAAACCTCAGGCAACAGATTTGAAGACGCCTGCGCGGTCTTTGTTAGGGAAACGTTCAGCAAGCTTAACCATCTACGCCCCGGCACATGGGATGTGCATCAAGTCACCGGGCGGAACCGGCTTGAGATTGCCAAGTATGAGCAATTCGCACATCTGGTCGCATTGGATGAGGCCGCACGTGGTAATCCGGCGCTGGCTGCCGCACTCGGCAGTGACTACACGATTACACCGGACGTGGTCGTCGTCCGCGATACAGAACCCGACGAAATGATCAACGCTACGGAGCGGATAGTGGATGATACCGTCACCCGGCTTGCTGACTTACGCAAGTTGAACGGCGGCGAACCGCTGCTACATGCCAGCATTTCTTGCAAGTGGACGATTCGTAGTGACCGTGCGCAAAACGCCCGTTCCGAAGCCCTGAACCTAATCCGCAACCGCAAGGGTCGACTTCCCCATGTAGTCGTCGTAACGGCGGAACCTACGCCGTCTCGGCTGGCCTCTATCGCACTCGGCACCGGCGACATCGATTGCGTGTATCACTTTGCCCTATACGAGTTGCAAAAAACCCTGCAACGGTTGGACATGGCCGACGCTGCCGATATGCTTGCCGTGATGGTAAACGGAAAGCGGCTCAAAGACATTTCCGATTTGCCGCTCGATCTCGCCATCTGAGGAGCCGCAAATGGCGATGACCCGCAGCGACAATATGCGGCGTATCCGCAACAAGGACACCGCGCCAGAACTGACCGTGCGTCGTCTTCTCCGGGGACTTGGTTTTGTCGGCTACCGGCTCCACCGCGAAGATCTTCCGGGCAAGCCGGATATAGCCTTTATCGGGCGCAAAAAGGCGGTGTTGATTCACGGTTGCTTCTGGCACGGTCACGACTGCAAGGAAGGGCTGAGGCGTCCGAAGTCTAATCAAACCTATTGGCTGCCAAAGATCGAGCGGAACTGCAAACGTGACGCCGAACACCTATCTGATTTGGCACGGATAGGTTGGTCGGTTCTCACTGTGTGGGAATGCAATCTACGCAACCCGGACGAGATTGCTGGAAAACTGTGTGCTTTCATGCAGAATGCCTATCTTGCTGACAAACCACGCGTAAACGCATGTAGGTAGTCAGGTATAAAGTTCTCTTTGTCGAGATGATCGATCCAAAATAATATATAAACAAAGGCCCAACCCATGACCCTGCAAACGGTAAGTAACTAAAGTCCTTAAGTTATTTCAGGCCTGTCAAGCCAGAGGGCGCGGGTTCGAGTCCCGTCGGCCCCGCCAGAATTAAAGAGCCCTAAAATCAAGGATTTGCAATGAATCCGAGGTTTCAGGGCTTCTTTTTATCTCAGACTAAGTCGCATGAAGCAGGACTAAGCGCTACGAGGTAGCAATAAGACGGTGGTCTTTTCTTTGCCTTGATATCATGCGGCGTAAGCCTGACTATCTCGGAGGGACTAAGGCCGGTAAACCTATCTCCATCGGCAAGACAAAAAACAGGGTTGTATTTGATGTATTGTCCCGTACTTAATTCTGGGTCCAAGCTGGGTTTTTTAGTTTTCATTAAAGGGTCACGCGGCTTTATTTACGGAGGGCTGAACGCAGCTCAAGCGTCTTCATTATATCGCTTCTCGTGATTATCCCGACAAGCCTTCCATTCTCTATGACAGGGAACCTGCCGGGGCCGTCCCCCGTCATCCTCATAAGGGCCGTAAGCGCGCTCTCTTCAGGCGAGAGCACGTCCAGCGGGTCAAGCGCGTGCATGATATCTCTTACGGCGGTAGTGCCCCAGCGCTCTTTATCGGTATTCCTTACGGCGGTAAGGGTCAGGAGGCCCGCGACCACGCTGCCGGAGGTTACCGGGAAGCTCGCGAAATGATAGGTGAGGAAGAACCGCTCGATAGCCTCCGTTATTGTAAGCGCCGCATCCATGGCGACGACGTCCTTTGACATCACGTCTCTCACCTTGATGCCCTCAAGCATCCTCTTCATGACAAGCTGCCTGTAGCCGCCCTCAGCCGCCTGCCGGAGGAATATCCCGATGAGCACCGACCAGAAGCCGCCTACGGCATTTCCGGTTACTATCTGCAGTAACCCCGAGAGTATAAGGACTATCGCGAACCCCTTGCCTATGCCGCTTGAGACCTGCGTTGCCCTGTTTAAGTCCCCGGTCCTGCCCCACCAGATGGCCCTTAAGACCCTCCCCCCGTCCAGGGGAAAGCCGGGTATCATGTTGAAGAGCATGAGCGCGGTATTTATC
>JACRCE010000021.1 GCA_016213015.1 Deltaproteobacteria bacterium
ATACAGACCGAGATAAACAAGAGGACAACCGGCAGCGGTCACCCTGTTGACGACACGGCCCTTGCTGGCAGACATGCTACCGGCGAGACCATACCCATATCGAGCAAACACGTGGAGTGTTACGACTGCCACAACCCTCACGCGGTAAAGGCCCCTACCGGCGTGCCCGGCGACGGAGACGGCGGCAGGATAGCGGGCATGAAGTACGTTGACATAAACGGCACGGCGCAAGACCCGCCCGCTCTTGGCGGGACAAGACAGCCCTTTATCTACGAGGTCTGCTTTAAGTGCCACGGCAACACTTACAATCAGGTCTTTGCCGGCGACACGCCGTTCCCGGACGTTGCAACGAACAGAAGCAGCGGAGGCAGCGGGTCAACGTGGACCGCGTATGATAAACATTTCAGTAATAAGAAGAAGGAGTTTAATCCGGAAAGCCACCATTACATGAACTATCCCGGGGGCGATATAGGATACAACACGTCATACCATCCGGTTGCCGCGCCGGGCAGAAACGGCACGTTCAACCTCTGTAAACAGTTGGAGAACGCCTTTGGATTGGACTGTTCCAGTTCAGCCGCCGCGGCAACGTCGCTTTCCAACCTGACCATCAACTGCACGGACTGCCACAACAGCGACGCAACCACGACCGACCCACAGACCAACCCTGTAACGGTCAGAGGTCCGGTTACGGAGTCGTCCCTGCGGTCAACGGACAAGGCGTCGGCCTACAACCCAAGTACTTCGCCGGTAGGGCCTCACGGCTCTACGAACAAGAAGCTCTTGAGAGGCAACTACGTTACCACCAACACAACATGCTGTGGAATAAACTCCCCAACGAACGACTATTCCACCAACCGCCTCGATACCAACGGCAAGCCCAAGTTTGAGCTATGTTTTCTGTGCCACGAAGAGAGCAGGCTTCTCGGGAATTACACCAACTTCGGCGGCACCACAGGCGGCACGTCCGGCAGGGATTGGAACGCCAATCTGCATATCTATCACCTCAACACAATGGCCGTGTGCCACGACTGCCACCATAACGTTCATTCCAACGTGGAGGCGCAAAACACCATCTACGGCAACGGGCTTGGCGCCCAACTTCCGCCGGACGACCACGACAACTTAACCGACGGTAAGATAGACACCCATCTTCTCAACTTCGGCCCGCAGGAAACCGGACAAACGGCGTCAAAGCCGCGGTGGTACTATGATAATGGCCGTTTCCGCTGTAATCTGGTCTGCCACGGCAGAACAATGTCTCTTTGTTCTTATACGCATGGCGGCGGCCAGAACGACTTGGCTAAGTCCCCCAACTACTGGTGCGGTGAGACATAATGAAAATATCAAACAAAAAAAGGTTGACAGCGCCTCTCGTTGCAATTGTTTTCATGCTCGTCATACCCGTGCTTTCCCTATCGAAAGAGACGCCGTCGGGCATGGTCTACATCAGCGCCGGGGAGTTTATCATGGGCAACGACGGGAGCGACTTAGTGGTAACAAAAGGAAACGAATCGGTTGACGAAGCGCCGAGGCACGTCGTCAACCTCAAGGCGTTCTACATTGACAAGTACGAGGTAACGAACAAACAGTACAAGGCATTTCTCAATACGCTCCAGAGGCTCGGCGTGAAGAGGTTTTCCCATTACAACGACGACGGCGTGCCCGTGCCGGACAGATGGGTGATAGAAACAGAGGTTGACGGCAAGTCAACCGACATCCCCATACCGGATAGATGGAGTCTTGAGACATACCCGCCTGATGAGGCCGACTACCCGGTCGTTGACGTTGACTGGTATATGGCGAGCAAATACTGCTCGGTCAACGGCAAGCGGCTGCCTGCCGAGGAGGAATGGGAAAAGGCGGCAAGGGGAACGGATGGGCGGATATTCCCGTGGGGCAACGTTTATAAAATAGGCGTCAGCAATAACCAAGAGTCATGGGAAATAAACCTTGAGCATATGGTGGACGTCGGGCGGATGAAGGAGGATGTAAGTCCCTACGGCGTCCATGACATGGCCGGTAACGCGATGGAGTGGACAAGTTCGCTCTATCGTCCATATCCCGGAAGCAATCTGGACAGGGACATCTTCAAGCTGGAAAAATATGTGCTGCGCGGCGGGGCGAGCAATACCTACCTTTATGAGTTCGGCCGCACCACGGCAAGACACTTCAGGGGGCCGACCGACAACAGGGACGCGCACGCGGACTGGCATACGGACATGAACATAGGCTTCAGATGCGCGGCGGATGAGTAGGGTTTTTGCCGTTCACCCCTCTTTTGTAAAGAGGGGAGTTGAATTGAGACCCCTAAAAAACCCTTGAGACCGCTCAAAAAGCTCCGGATGCGAGGCGGCAGGGTTCCCATTGCGTGCGAAGCACAATGCAATGGGAAGTTGCGAGAAACGAGCCCAGCACCACTTTGTTGCACGAGGAAATATGTAAAGCAACATGCTTTCGTAATCCAAAGTGGTGCTGGGCGCAGTTTCAAGCGACGAGACAACAAAGCAGACGGACTTTTTCAGCGGTCTCAGATTATGAAAAACCATCTAACCAAAAACTACCTCAAAGCAACAGCCGTTCTTTTCCTGTTTTTATCCCTCTACGGTTGCAGCGGAGGCGCGCCATCCGGCGGGTCGTCAAACTCCAGCGGTTCCGCTTCTGTCGGCAAAGACCCGGGGCCTGAAGTTTCCGCGCTCTACGGCGTGAACGAGACCGCCGGGGAGTTTAACGCAGCGGTCGACTCATCAGGCGCAGTGGCCATTACAAAGGTCAGCGGCGCGGACGCGAATCTTGCCGGAACGTCTTCTATGAGCGCGGGAACGCTTACCATTGATTTTACAATATCAAACGCCTCATGGTCTTCCCTGCAAAACATAAAAATAAAACTCGTCGGCCTCTTATCGCCCATCACCCTATCCGGTTCCAACGCGCAAACATTAGGAGACGTCGCCCTCTACGGGTCATTGTCAAAATCCTTTACCCTGAACAACGTAACCGGGGCATTCAGCTTCAAGGTCTATATTACGCAAGAGAAAGAAGCGCGGCCAAGCAGGGTTATAGAGCCGGGCGGCGCTCCTTCTCAGGCCGCGTCGTTATTTACGATATCAGAGGGTAAAAAGAGCCTTGCCAAAAGCGCAAAAGCGCTGAGCGGCACAGTTGGGCAGGGCGCGTCAACCTCTCTCAAGGTTGACGCGGCAGGCAACCCTAAGGTCAGTTATATGCAGCTCTCAAGCAACGACTTGAAGTACGCATGGTGGGACGGCGCGGCATATCAGTCAATAACCGTTGACAGCGTTGGTAGTACAGGCTATTACACCTCGCTTGGTCTAACGTCATTAGGCAACCCGCGCATAGCATACTATCAATCAACGGACGCAAGCGGGGCATACACCGGCAACCTTCGCTACGCTTATTGTAACTCCTCATGCGACAATGCCGGAAGCTGGGGTATGATCGACGTTGACACGACAGGCGACGTTGGCGGTCATACGTCAATAGCGGTTGATAATACCGATGCGGCCAACCCCAAGCCGCGCATCGCCTACTATGACTTCACCAACGGCAACTTGAAGTTTGCTTATTGCGAGGCAAGTTGCAACCTGGCGGCCAGTTGGAATATCGTTACCGTTGATTCCGCCGGCGTAGTCGGCGAGTACGCATCCCTTGCGCTCCAACCTTCAAACAATAAGCCGCGCATAAGCTACTATGACAGAACCAACGGGGACTTGAAGCTCGCATATTGCGACGCTGTATGGACAACCGGCGGGTGCGATACTGCGGCCAACTGGACGATAGAGGTCGTAGACAACTCCTCGTCATCCGACGTCGGCGGGTATACATCTATTGCTTTTAATCCGGTTACAGGCAGGGCCGCCATAAGCTACTATGACTTTGTAAATAAAGACCTTTTGTATGCTTATTCAGGGGATTACACCACAATAACCCATAACCTTGGCGTTGCAACGACTCTAACAAATGGTAAAAGCGCTGAGGTCGTAAAGTATTTGAACGGGTCATCTGAGACACGGTACAGGATATACTACAGCAATGGT
The DNA here is from genome assembly GCA_016213015.1 of Deltaproteobacteria bacterium. GTDB lineage: Bacteria > Desulfobacterota > GWC2-55-46 > GWC2-55-46 > GWC2-55-46 > JACRCE01. The sequence goes on from JACRCE010000021.1 coordinate 4,056, forward strand.
GTCATAGGCTTTAACTCGGGCTACGGCTGGCACACACTGCGTTATCAAGATACGATCGACTCTAATCCTCCAAGTACCACGAACCTCGGAGCCATCTCGTCTATATTTGATACCACCTTGTCTTATGGGAGGGCAAAGCCAAGCGTCATATCGCTCGGGGGCGGAAAGTACAGGTTCTATACCGGCTTTATGGCACAGAACGGTATATGGTTAATAGAATACTGGGATACCAATACCACTGACGGCAGCCTTCCCTCAAATGCCAATATTACCCTTGAGTACCCGAGTAATGGCATACTCGCGCCTAAATATCCTCGCGGGGGGTATATTACACACATTCATTTATGGGATTTTACCCAAGCCACAGGCTTCCCCTATACAAACAACCCGGAGGTCATCCAGTTCACCAACTCATCAGGCCAGACAAGGTACAGGATATACTACAACACCTACACGAACGTAAGACCAGCGTATATAGCTTATAAAGAGACCACGGACGCTAACCCGCCGTTTTGCGAGAACAGCTCCGGCTCAGGCGCCGCCGCTGCCCCGGATACGCTGTTTCATCCCTCCAACAGCAACTCCGGCGCCGCCTTCACATGCACCACGGCGGGCAACCTTGGCCCGGAGGTTAATACCGGCATCGCTGCGAAGGAGTTTATAGGCGGCACTCTCATAGCGACGCTGCCTGACGGTAAATGGCGGATATACTACCCATCGGCTGAGGACGGCCTTGCCTACAGGGACACTACCGACGTCTATCCGCCTACGGCGTCAAACATAGGCGCAAGACAACTCTTCGGCATAACCGGCTATGACCCGACCATGGTCAGGATAGAGAGCGGCGCGGATACCGGTAAATACAGGCTATATTATCATACGGATAACGGGTCTATCCCTCTTGGCGTTCTGTCCGATGGTTCGCAGATTGTTTATCGTGACACTACTGATACAAACCTGCCGACAGCGGCCGGGGGAACCTCTTGTTGCGCGTGGAAGATAGTACGGGCGGACTCATCGCGGTTTGCCTGCGGCGCGGCAGCTTCTTCAACCGGGTGCGGGGTCTACTGGGCCGGCGGCTATGCGTGGTTTGCAAACGACAGGGGGGCGTTTTCTTCGCTTGCGTTTGATGTATCAGGCCGCCCGCGCATCTCATACTACCACCGCATCGGAGTAACGGCGCCGGAGGGGAGCGAATGTGCCGGGGCGGAGATATGTAATGTATCTTATGAGGATACGAGAGGCGACCTTGTTATCGCCCAGTGCAATGCCGCAGACTGCACGGATCAAGGTAATTGGACCGCACAGAAGGTGGATACGACCGACGACACGGGCTGGTTTACCTCAATGGCAGTCTCAACAGGGGGGCAGATATTTACCACATATTACGACTATAACACAACGGATATGAAGATATATACGGAGAGATCCATATCCACCAACCTTGGCTCCCCTCAATCGCTTGGCATAGGCACGTCAACCGCCATAAACGCCGACTCCCCTGAGATCGTCAAGATGGACAGCAACAGATACAGGCTCTATTACAACATGAGTAACGGCACTTATACGGACATAGCCTATAAAGATACGACAGACACAAATCCGCCGGAGGCGCTCGGCACAAACCTCGGGGCAGAGGCGCTTCTTGGCTTTGGCACGTCCGCGAGCGATCAAGCCAAAAACCCGGAGGTAATCCGCCTGCCGGACAACACATACAGGATATACTACAACTATACCGACGGGACGATTTATTACAGGGACACCTATGCCACTGACCCGCCGGATACGCCTTACCTCGTCAACAATCTCGTCTCGCAAACGTCATTAGGCACTGGCAACTGGAGCAGCGGGACAGAGGCGCTCTACATCGGCGGCGGCAAATACAGGCTCTATTACCATCAGAGCGGCAGCTTTTACTACAAAGACACGACTACAACCGATTCCAGCCTGCCGAATAGCACGAATCTCACCACAGATACGTGGCTCGGCTTTACGAGTTATCAAGATTACTGGTATTACGCCATCATAAGTATGAAGATAGTGCGATTACCGGACAACAGATACCGTCTATATTATGTCTACGGCAACTTTACCTGCTGCTATACTGATAGAGGAAGGCAGTTGGCCTATAGGGACACGAGCGACACAAACCCGCCCTCTAATACGAATCTTGGCGCGCAGGTGCTTCTTGGCGTTCCCAGCGGCGCGATAAACAGTGGAAATACCGTGGTAGGCGGGCCTGATATATTGTCTATTGGCGGCGGCAACTACAGGCTCTACTACGCTGACTCCAGCGGCCAGTTGGCCTATAATGACACAACGAGCAACGACGGTTCATTCCCGACCTGCACAAGCTGGAACGGAACAACCTGCTCCGCTAATAACCTCAGCGCCCGGACACAGATAAATGTCGCGTCATACTCGGTCTCCTTGCCCAGAGTCGTATCCTTGCCTACTGGCAAATACAGGGTATTCTATACGCTTAGCTACAACTCCACAACCCCTAAACTTGCATACAATGACACTACCGACACCAATCCTCCAAGCGCGGCCAACATGACCTCCTTCAGATACCTCTATGAAGGTTTGAACACTTCTGATCGTAAAACTAATCCAGTTGTTGTGCCATACAGCGACTCAAGTAAATACCGGATATATTACGAGATAAATCAGGGCGGCGATTCTATCGGATTATACTACAAGGATACTACTGACAACAACGTGCCGTATGCCAAATACGGCCCTGCATACAGCCTCACAGGCATAGGAGGAACAGGCGGCGGATTAAAGGTGTTTGCAAAGCCGACAAGCGGCTACAGGCTTTATTTTACCCGTAATCTCGGAACATACAACGACATCTCTTATGCCGACCCGTCTAACGCCAGCCTGCCTGATGCGTCCAATCTGGTCTCGCCGACATTGGTTAATATGGGCATCGGCACGTCCACCACAAACAACGCCAAAGACCCGGAGATCATACAGATTGCCGGTGGTCTTTACAGGCTTTATTACTCCAGACAGGACGGCGCAACTCCATATTCGTTGGCCTATCAGGATACAAACAATACCAGCGTGCCGGACGCAACGAACCTCGCGTCAAGGCAGTGGCTGACGGTCGGCACGGCGTCATATAGCCAATACGGCCCGGAGCTGTTTCTTGAGACAAGCGGCTACTACCGGCTCTACTACACTGACTACTATACGACTGGTGGTTACGGCAGGCTTTATTATATGCGGACAACCGACACCAACCCGCCGACCGCGAATTAAGCAAGACCTTTTCCCGCAAGACCTTTTTCCTCTTGCGCCCCCCAGCGTCATACTCTACAATAACGGACGGAGGATGCAAGACAATGACGTCTTCAAAAACGGCCTTGATGTTAAAGACAGCCTTTGGCGTTCTACTCGTATCCGTAAGCCTTGCCGTCATATCGTGCAAGGAGGAAAGGCCGGCGCCGAATATCGAACACAAGATTGTGCCCGGCATGGCATACGTGCCGGCGGGCAATTTTGTCATGGGGTCCAAAGGCACGGTTGAAAGGCAGGGGCAAGACGGCGGCGACGGCGTAATCGGAGAACAGGTCGGCGTTGACGAACTGCCTCAACGCAAGGCCGCGCTCGAAAAGGGTTTTTACATCGACATCCTTGAAACTACAAACGCCGAATATAAAAAATTCGTTGACGCTGCGGGACACAGGACGCCGGACAACCCCACTCACGACTACGACCCGTATATATGGAAGAACGGGACATATCCAAAGGGGCTGGAGGAGTACCCTGTCGCGCTCGTAAACTACGACGACGCGGCTGCCTACTGCAAGTGGCAGGGCAAGCGATTACCGACCGAGGAGGAGTGGGAAAAGTCCTGCAGGGGAGAAGACGGCGCAAGGTGGCCGTGGGGCATGGCCTTTGACCAGACAAAGGCCAACACAAGGGCGCTTGAGCTTAAAAGGAGCGCGATTGCCGGAGGCTTTCCGGATGACAAGAGCCGCTACGGCGTCCTCGATATGTCCGGGAACGTGAGAGAGTGGACAAGCTCATGGTACAAACCGTATCCCGGGTCCTCGCTCAAGCGCGAGACCTTTGGGGAGCAGTTCAGGGTTATTCGCGGCGGCTCGTGGGTGCATATGCCGTATCCTGAAAGCAGGTGCGCCTCAAGGGGCATATCTCTGCCGGACGTGCGCCACAGATCCATAGGCGTAAGATGCGCCAAGGACGAATGATGAATAAAAGATACCTTTTCGTCGGCGCGATAATCGTCGTTGCCATCGCCGTAATAGTTGCGGCGTTCCTCATATTCAAACCGGCCTTCTTTTCATCGGACTCCGAGACCGCGCGGCTGACGGCCCTTGTCGCAAAGTCCCCGGATGACGCAAGGCTGAGGCAGGCCCTCGGCATGCGCCTCCTCGGCAAAGGCGATTACAAGGGCGCTGAGACCCATCTGCTTATTGCCATGAACATCGAGCCGTACAACACGGACATACTTCAATCGGTTGGTATGCTCTATTACAGGAAGGGCGAACCGCACAAGGCGCTTTCATACTGGAGGACCATTCTTGAGATAGACCCGGGCAACGCGCTCGTCTGGGAGCTGGTAAACAAGGTGAGCGCGGAGGAAAAGGGCGCCAAGCCCTCTCATGGCAGTGCCTCTCAAGCCGTGAACCCTGAGTGGGAGCGCCTCTACAAGACAGGTCAGGACAAATATCAGGCAAAGGATTATGCCGGGGCGATCGTCGCCTTCAAAAAAGCGGCAAAGATAAACCCGGACGATTTCAGGACGTGGTTCAACATCGGCGCGGCATACTATGAAATGAGAGACCTCGCCAACGCCAAGGAGAACTGGGAAAAGGCGTTGAAGCTCAAGAAGGACGACATGCTCGTAAAAAGGCTCATAACGCTTGCCGAGCAGGGAATATGGAGAAAGGAGTCGGTTGCCGACATCCGAAGGCGTCTTGAAAAGGAGCCTGACGACTGGGAACTTCACGCCCGGCTTGCAGACGCGCTGGCAAGGGAAAAGGCAACGGCGGACAAGGCCGAGAAGGAGTATCTCGAAGTCCTGCGCCTCAATCCGGCTCATGCCGACACGTACTTCAAGCTCATAGACCTCTCCCTGCGCCTCGAGCGGCATGCAAAGGCCGTCGCTTATTCGGGCGCGCTTGTTAAAAAGCGTCCACAGGACGAGGACGCGAAAAAGATGCACGAGACGCTCAAACGGCTCAAAAAATTCTTTGACGACGGCGCCGGCAACTGGGCGCGCCTCGGCATGGGCGGATACATGGAGATGACGCCGGTGCGGATAGGCAACGAGACCCTTCACATAGACAGGTTTGAGGTTACAAACGCCGCTTACGACGCCTTTCTCAAGTCGAGCGGACATCTTCCTCCCCCAGCATGGGAAAGCGCCGCGCTAAAGGGCAAGGAGAACGCGCCGGTTGTGAACGTGAGCTGGTACGACGCAATCGCCTATTGCAGATGGGTGGGCAAGCGGCTCCCGACGGAGGAGGAATGGAGATCAGCCGCCATCGGCAACGCAAAACATAAGTACCCGTGGGGCGACGACTTCGACAAGACCAAGGCCAACACGGTCGAGGCCGGTTATCGCATGGCCGTTCCGGTCGGCAGCTTCCCGGCGCAAAACGGATTGCATGACATGATCGGAAACGTGTCGGAATGGACGATGACCGGGGACGAAATAAAGGTGAAAAAAGGCGGGTCTTTCATGAGCGACGCCAAAGGGTCCGCAACCTCGTCGGAGCAAAAGAGCAGACCGGAGGCGCGCGACGGTGAAACCGGCTTCAGGTGCGCGCGCGACGAAAACTAACCCCTCCTAAGCCTCTCCTTAATTTAAGGAAGCTCTGATTAATTCGCCGACCCGTCATTCTCGCGTAGCGTAGAATCTCGTCTTCAAGGAAATCAACCCAGCACCACTTTGTTGCACGAAGGAATTTGCCAAGGAACACGCTTTCGTGATCCAAAGTGGTGCTGGGCTCGCAATGACAAAATAAGAATTAATCAGAGGTTCCTTAGAAGGGTCAATACCACCATGCCGCTCGTGAGCCATGTTCAGCCGGCCTTATTCTAAGCAAGCCCGGTTGCCTGCTTCACCTCTTCCCTGTACTATTACCGATACCCGATAACCTTCCTTCTTTCAAGTAAAGGCGCGGTTGCCCCTCACCCTTCCTTCTCCCACAAGGGGAGAGGGGGAACTTGTCAATTGAAAAAGCCGGTCTTATATTGTATACTCTGCCACGAACAAGCGATGGACACGATGAACCGCCGCGAACGGGGGACGGGTGACTTACCAGATAAAGGACATCGTATCGGAACAGCAGATAGCCTATTTTTCAATGGAGATAGGCTTTAGAAACGACATACCCACCTATTCAGGCGGCCTCGGCGTGCTTGCCGGAGACACTATAAAATCGGCGGCAGACCTGAATCTGCCGATGGTGGCCGTAACGCTCATATATCACAAGGGCTACTTCAAGCAGTCCCTTGACGCGGACGGACGCCAGACCGAGCTTCCCGAGGAGTGGAACCCGGCCGACCACATGACGCTCATGCCGCAAAAGGCCCGGCTCACGATCGAAGGCAGGGAGGTCGTCGTTCAGGCGTGGGTATATTACGTCACCAACCCCATAACCAAGTGGAGTGTGCCCATAGTCTTACTGGACACCGACGTGAGCGAAAACGCGCCTCAGGACAGGGAGATAACGCATCATCTTTACGGCGGGGACGACCGCTACAGATTGAAGCAGGAGATGGTGCTCGGCATCGGCGGCTTCAGGATGCTAAAGGCCTTGGGCTTCATGATAAAAAAGTATCACATGAACGAGGGACACGCCAGCCTCCTGACCATTGAACTTCTGCTGAGGCACAGACGGGACATCGAGGCCGTCTGGGACGAGCGCGAGACGTGGGACGTGGAGGCGGTCAAGGAGCTTTGCGTCTTTACCACGCATACGCCGGTAGAGGCCGGGCATGACAAGTTCCCTTACGACCTCGTCAAGGCGGTCTTGGGCGAGGCGGTGCCCTTTGACGTATTGAAAGAGTTGGGCGGGCCGGACAAACTCAATCTGACGCGGCTTGCAATGAACCTGAGCAACTATATAAACGGAGTGGCCAAGAAGCACGGGGAGGTCTCCAAACTGCTCTTTCCGGGCTACAAGATACAGGCCATAACCAACGGCGTGCACACCTTCACGTGGACATGCGAAAGCATGGCGAAGTTATATGATAAATACCTTCCGGGCTGGGCAAACGAGCCGGAGCTGTTCGTCCGCATAGGCAAGGCGCCGGACGCCGAGATATGGGCGGCCCATATGGAGGCCAAGAAGAAACTCATTGACCACGTCAACAAGACGACCAACGTCGGCATGGAATACGACACCCTGACCATCGGCTTTGCAAGGAGGGCCACGGCCTACAAGAGGGCAAACCTCCTGTTCTACGACACGGAAAGGCTCAAGAAGATAGGCAAGGGCAAACTCCAGATAATATACGCGGGCAAGGCGCATCCACGCGACAACGACGGAAAGCGCAACATCGAGGATATCGTCGCCCGCGCAAAGGAGTTGAAGGCAGCGATAAAGATAGTCTACCTTGAAAACTACAACATGGACCTTGCCCTGAAGATGGTCTCGGGCGTCGACGTGTGGCTCAACACGCCCATGAGGCCCAGGGAGGCGTCCGGCACGAGCGGCATGAAGGCGGCGCACAACGGCGTTATGAACTTCAGCGTGCTTGACGGCTGGTGGATAGAGGGGCACATAGAGGGCTACACGGGCTGGGCAATAGGCCCTGAGCCGACCGAGTCAACGCTCGTGGCCTCAACCGACGCGCTCGACGCTCAGGACCTGTATAAAAAACTCGCTCGCGAGGTCATGGAGACTTACTACAACAACAGACCGGTCTGGATACGCATGATGCAAAACGCCATAAGCAAGAACGCCAAATACTTCAACTCCCACAGGATGATGAGAAGGTACGTTACGGAGGCGTATATAAGGTAAGGAGACAGTCCGAACTCGCCAACTTATCGTGGGCAGACGGTGCTATCCTATTAAAAATTGGAAGTACTATGTCATTCCCGCGCGCTTCCGGCGAAAAGGCCGGCGTCTTTCGCCTTGTCAATCGCGGCAAAGGACAAAAGACGCCGGATTAGTCCCCGAATCTATCCGTCGGGATAAAAACCTCGGGAATGACAAACCCGTTTTTTGATTCAAAATTGCAATCCGAGGCGCCGGACATTCGCGGACGGCCATCCGTTTGAAAAATAAGGGAAGCTCTGATTAATTCACTAACACGTCATTGCGAGCAACGCGAAGCAATCTCGTCTTCAAGGAAATCAACAACTTAGAGATTGCTTCGCCCAGCGCCACTTTCGATTACGAAAGCATGTTGCTTAACAAATTTCCTCCTGCAATAAAGTGGTGCTGGGCTCGCAATGACAGAAAAGGGAATTAATCAGACCTTCCTAAGGTGATTATTTTAGGGGACTCGCGTTTGCCATAAAATTCGGAATTTTACCGGACACTACTGATTTGCAGGCGGAGGCGTTTTTGAGATTAATAATTTGCAATCTGCGAATACCCGTTGAAAAAGACGGGACGGATGAATATCTGAAAGCCGCTTCTCAAAGGCTGATGATTTGCGAAAAAGATACGCGCATCGTTAAGATATTGAGCAAGACCCTTGATGCAAGCGATAAAGAGCAGTTCTATTACGACACTTCAATAGCGGTAAGCGTTCCCGACGGCTTCGACAACAAAGAAAACCTTCCCGTATATATTGAAAAAATAAAGGCGGGTAAAGACCCGAAGAACTCCGTTGAGAGGCCCGTCATAATAGGTTTCGGCCCTGCCGGTATGTTCGCCGCCCTCGAGCTTATTGAATATGGGATCGAACCTTTAATATTTGAAAGAGGTAAAAAGATAGAAGAACGCTCCATAGACGTCCAACGATTCATTAAAGAAAAGGTCTTAGACCCTGAATCGAACATTCAATTCGGCGAAGGCGGCGCCGGTTCATACTCGGACGGGAAACTGTTTTCGAGGAGAAACAATTCGGGATATATAAATAAGGCGCTGGATACGTTAATCAGATTCGGCGCGCCGGCGGAGATAGCGTATATAGGCAAGCCTCATCTGGGAACCGACGTCTTGTGCCGGATAGTTCGCAATATCAGGAACCATATCCTTGAGCGAGGAGGGAAAATATATTACGGCGCAAAGATGACGGACGTGCTCATATCAGATGATAAATGCCTTGGCGTAGTAATAAACGGGCAGGAGGAATATCGCGGGACAAGCATCTATCTTGCCGTAGGACATTCCGCACGTGATACGTTTGAGATGCTCCACAAAAAAGGCGTTGTCATCGAACAAAAGCCGATCTCCGTCGGCGTGAGAATAGAGCATCCTGCAGAGGTTATCAATCTTATAAGATACGGGGATAAATATAAGGCATATCCCGGCATAGGGGCCGCCGCCTATTCTTTCAACTACACCGATAGAAAAATAGGCAGGGGGGCGTATACTTTTTGTATGTGCCCCGGAGGCGAGGTGGTAAATGCCTCATCTGAAGACGGCATGCTGGCGGTAAACGGCATGAGTTATTCGAGCAGGTCGTCGGCATTCTCAAATTCAGCAATTGTCGTAACCTGTCATACGAATGATTATAGGTCAACCGATCCGTTGGCCGGGATTGAATTTCAAAAGGATATAGAACGAAAGGCCTTTAATGCTGGGAAAAGATGGGAAGCACCGGCGCAAAATCTGATGGATTTTTTATCCGGCAGGGTGTCGGTCAACTTAAATAAAAATTCGTATGCGATGGGCGCAGCAGCCGTTGACATGACCGAAATCTTCCCGAAATTCGTAACGGAGTCGCTCGTAACCGCATTTAATAAATGGAAAGAGGCGTACCCGCTATTTGTCTCGCATCACGCGGTGCTGTTAGGCGCGGAAACCAGAACCTCCGCGCCTGTAAGGATTAAACGCGGTGAAAGATATGAATCGGCAAATATAAAAAATCTCTACCCGATAGGCGAAGGCTCCGGCTACACCGGCGGCATAATGAGTTCGGCCGTTGATGCTATCAAGGCTGTGGAGGTTCGTTTGTCTTAAGGAGGGTCTGATTAATTCATTTTTAGACGTAGCGAGGTAAGGCAACAAGCTTGCTTGCTTGGTGTCATTCCCGCAATCTTCCCCGATAGAAACATTCGGGGAGGGATAAATACATAGGGAATGACAATAGAAGAATTAGTCGGAGTTCCTTAATATACCATCCCCCATTTGGACAGCGAACCTCGGCGTGTTTGACGGCCGGTGGATAGAGAAGATTCTCCCACACATACGTAACAGAATCCGAATGTCTCGAAATACGATAATGCTTTGAAGCGTCATTTTCAATAAACTTTTTTGCGTCCCTGTCAATCATGCTGCATTCATATCGTTCCCACGCGCCGGCGTAAGCTGTCTATCCAACTCCTGCCTGAGAGCCGCAAGCCCCTAGCCGTGGTAATCCGCCGAACAAAAAAAGCGGGAGGGGTTTTCCCCTCCCGCTTTTTATCTTCAACGAAACAACTGATGCGTCTTTGTCGACCGACCTCTTACGTCCGTATCCGCATCAAGGCGGCTATTTGCGCCGCGCCGTCGTTTACTCGAACGTCCGTCTTGTGCTCTTTTTAGAAGCCTTTGCCCGGCGCTTTGCGGCCTCCGCGCGCTTCCTCTTCTTCTTCACGCTCGGCTTTTCGTAAAACCTTCTCCTCTTTATCTCCTTGAACGTCCCGTCCTGAGCGAGCTTTCTCTTGAGTATCTTGAGAGCCTTCTCAAGCTGGTCGTCATATACCTTGACCTCTGACAATCCGACACACCCCCTTCTATTACGACAATCCTTATTGAAAATACGTCCTGCCCCTGCAAACTCGCAGATTATACCAAAACGCCTTGCCATGTCAACCTTCCTTTCTCGACCCTGTCAAAGCAAAATAGAAATGTCCTATTCTTGGCAAAATAGAAATGTCCTATTCGGTCTGGGAGGCTGAGCCGTCCCGTAAGGGACGGCTCAGCCTCTTTTGCCGCTGTCTCCACGGATGGTCCTTGGGAGGGATATAGGTCTTCCTCGGTCTAAGGGTTTTTGCCGTCCGCTTCCTTTCTCGACCCACCTTTTTCCGAACGCGGCCGATTTCGCTTGACAGCGGCCTTGTTCCGGTGTATTATTAATTCAGAAAATACTGAACGTATAGGATAGCGTTATGGACAACGACGTCGTTGACAGGTTTGTGGCCTCATGGGGCATGATGGGTTCGGTCTGGGGAGTGAACACCTCGGTAGCGAGGGTTCACGCGCTTTTGATAACCTCGGACGAGCCTCTGAGCCTTGATGATATCTCCGAAAGGCTCAAGATAAGCCGCGGCAACGCGAACACGTGTTTACGCGAGCTTAGAAACTGGGCCGTGATATGCCTTGTCAAAAAACCCGGGGACCGGCGCGACTATTACGTGTCCGAATCCGATATCTGGAGGATGTCCTTCGCGATTATGCGCGGAAGAAAAAAAAGGGAGTTCGACCCGACCCTGCGGGCGGTAATGGATGCCCTTTCATCCGCCAAGAAGGGTTCGTCCAAGATGGTTGAAAAGAGGCTTGAGGAGATGGCCGGGCTTCTAAACACGATGGATAACATCTCGGAAAAACTCCTTGCAAACGAGGCGCTTGCGAAGAAGGCGCTGACGCTCCTTACCGTGCTCGCGGGTAAGAGGTAGTTTTTTTTCGCATAAACGTTCATAAAATACTGAACGTTCAATATGATGTGTCAAGAAAGGAGGCTTTTATGAGAGAAAAAAGAGGGCGGTGGTAACGGGCGCTTATGGGTTTACCGGCAGATACATAACAAGGCTTCTGCTTGAAAAGGGGTACGAGGTCAAGACCCTTACCGGACATCCGGATCGGCCTGATCCGTTCAACGGCCGCGTCAAGGCCGCGCCGTTCAACTTCGAGAACACGGCGCTCCTTGTAAAAGAGCTTGAGGGCGCGGACGTCGTATTCAACACCTATTGGGTAAGGTTCAATTACGGGCACGTTACTTATGGACGGGCGGTTGCAAACGTGCAGAATCTGATGCGCGCCTCGGTTGATGCAAGGGTGCCCCGCTTCGCGCACATAAGCATAACGAACCCAAGCGAGGAGTCCTCATCGTCTTACTTCAGAGGAAAGGCGCTTATGGAAAAGACGCTCGTCAAGAGCGGTCTTTCCTACGCCATCGTGAGGCCGACCGTGCTGTTCGGC